>CAIVOB010000145.1 GCA_903907475.1 Candidatus Omnitrophota bacterium | reverse complement strand
GTAACAATACCCAAAATTACCCCCAAGTAAAGATATCCGTTTTTCTTTTCTGTCAGCGCGCCAGCGATAAAACCTCCGACAATAAGCGCAAGCGCTGGAAAAAGCGGAAAAATATAACTTACTAACTTTGAATGCGCGCTTTGAAAGATCATAAAAACTATCCCCACCAAACAAAACAAAAAAACATAAAATGAATTATCTTTCTCTTTTAAGTGTCCCGGTAAAGAAAATAAAGAAAATACAAAAAAGAAACTCCAGGGGAAAATACATCCCACCATGGAAAAAGGATAAAAATACCAAGTGTCATTACTGTGATGCTCCGCTTCCACTAACCTTCTAAAATGGTCATTATAAAAAAATTCCCGAATAAATTCGTTGCCATAAACCTTCGTCATCCAGACGTACCAAGGTAAAGCAATGAAAGAAAAAAGTAGAACTCCCCAAGCAAGATAACGATTCCAAATAAATTTTAGCTCTCGCTTAATAAATAAAAACATAAATACCGTCAAAAGAGGAATAATTAATCCCAGCGGCCCTTTAGTTAAAACCGCGCCCGCCGAAAAAATAAAAAATAGCAGTATCCCCGGGCCTTTTTTAGCTTGAAAAGCATACCCCCAATAGAAAGAAAGTAGCGCCAGAAGGATGAAGACCGTAAAAATTAGATCCGTAAATACCGTGCGCGCCAAACCGACATAAAGCCCGCAAGTCATTAACACCAGCGCGGAAATAAATGCCTTTCGCCGGTCTTTAAACCCAATGCTGCCCAATAAATAAACCGCGATCACCCCAATTATCCCAAATAAAGCGGGAAAAAATCTAGCGGCAAAACTATTTACTCCGAAAAGAATATATCCTATTCTTAACAACCAAAAAAACAATATTGGTTTTTCAAACTGCGGCTGCCCAAAAAGATAAGGCGTCATCCAACTATGATTTAAAGTCATTTCCTTAGCGCTCTGCGCGTAAAAAACTTCATCCGGAATAGTAAGGCTCACCAATCCATTACCAAACATAAAACAAAAATACCCCAGCAGCGCTAAAATCAAAATCGGCTTTAAATAATTATCATTCTTCATCTTTGGCCTGTAATTTTAAAAGCCCGCTAATCGTGACAAACCGATATCCTTGCTCTTTTAACTTCTCCACCAACTGCTCCACCGCTTTTACCGTTTCCTTACGTTTGCCACCCTCAAGTTTAAAAACTCCTCCACTATCATGGAAAAGAAGGATATCCCCCGGGCGCACGTGAGCTAAAATATATTTTACAATATAACGATCATCAAATGATACCCAGTCCTTCGTATTTAAAGACCAAAGAATCGTTTCATAGCCCATGCGGCGAATATCTTTTTTTTCATCATCCGTCAGCCAAGCCTTTGGCGGGCGAAAATATTTTGTCGTTAAACCGGTAACCTTATTAATCACTGTTTGAGTATCCTTAATTTCTTTTTCCAACTCCTGAGTCGTGTAATAAACTAACACCTGATGGTCATAAGAGTGGTTACCAATTTCATGCCCTTCACTGGCGACCCTCCGAGCCACTTCCGGATACTCTTGCACATGTTTACCAATCATAAAAAATGTCGCCTGCACTTGCGCTGCTTTAAGCACATCTAAAATTTGCGGAGTCCAAATCGGTGAAGGGCCATCATCAAAAGTAAGCGCCACCACTTTTTCTTTTGACTTAATATGATAAACCGTATTCCTTCTTGTAATTATCGCCTGATCGAAAAATAATGCAAAAAAAATCACTGCGCAAATAGCCGCCAAAATTATCAAAATTAAAAACAAAATATTTTTTTTCATTCTTTCACTGCTAAATTTATTAATAAAAATTATTTTTTAAAATAATAGCTGAGATTATTATAAAGAAATTTAGGCTATTTAGCAATAACTTTAGGAAATCACCAAAAGAGATATTATTACTTGTTAACGATAAAACTTAGGCTTGGGGTATTTGTAGGGTTTTTTTGCTTGAGGATTTTTTGATTGACCGCGATTGCCTTGCCAAGTGCCGGATTGTCGGCCCGAACGGTGCGCTGAATGTTGGCTTGCCGAACCAGCTTCACCAAATTTGTCCAAAGTAATATCCGCATGTTTTGATACCGGCAGCGTCGCCTTAATCAACCGCTCAATATCCCGAACATCATGCCCTTGATCTGGAGTGGCAAATGAAATTGCATGCCCCTTATGCCCGGCGCGCGCCGTACGGCCAATGCGATGCACATAATTTTCCGCATCTTCCGGTAAATCATAATTTAAAACCAATTCAATTCCCGTCACATCAATCCCGCGAGAAGCAATATCAGTGGCCACAAGCACGCGGTATTTCCCGGATTTAAAACCTTCTAAAGCATCACGACGCTGACTCAAAGTACGATTAGAGTGGATCTCCGAAGCCGAATACCCCATATCTCTAATGTTTTTAACAATTTTTTTAGCATTGTGTTTGGTGCGTGAAAATAATAATACCGCGCCATGATATTGCGCGAGTATTTTCTTTAATAACTGTGACTTTGATTCTTTTTTCACGATAAATAATTCCTGCGTTACCCGTTCCGCGGTTGTTCCGGAAGGAGCAATCTCAACACTCAAAGGTAATTTCATATATTTAGCGGCAATATTCATAATTTCTTTCGGCATCGTGGCCGAAAAAAGCATCGTCTGCCTTTCCTTAGGCAAAAAGCGCAAAATTTTCTCAATCTGCGGAGCAAAACCCATATCTAACATCCGATCCGCTTCATCCAAAACCAGCATCACGACATGATCAGGAATAAAATTCCATTGTGACATATGATCGATTAATCTTCCCGGAGTGGCAATCACAACCCGTGGATCGCGCCTTAAAGCCTGCACTTGGGGTGGCATCGGTGCTCCACCAATAAGGCAGGCGGTTTTCATCCCAAAAGCCCGCGCAATTTCTTGACAAGCCTCATCAATCTGTATCGCTAACTCCCGTGTTGGAGCAAGAATTAAACCAATCCCTTTTTTCTGCACCAAACGTTGAATCATGGGGATAGCGAAGGAATGCGTCTTACCCGTACCAGTTTGAGCAATTCCCACAATATCTTTACCTTCAATTGCCAAAGGAATCGCCTTCAGCTGGATCGGCGTGGGCACTTTAAATTTCATGCGCTCCAGAATATCTAAAATCTTCGGAGCAATACCCAAACCAAAGAAACCCGAATTGGGCACTAAATTTTCAACTGGCGGTAGCGCTCGATTTGGCATTATACTTTTGCTTTCGCTCTTTCATCATGCGCCACTAAACCAAGATGCACATGGCAATAAAGCTCATGATTATAAATACTTAAAATATGTTTACAGTGCAAAAATTTGCACTTTCTTCCTTTTAATGAAGTCTTAACTTTTTTAATATTTGCCTTTCCGCCTACATTCTAAGCAGTCTAAACACCATAAAAAAACCGCCAAAGGTTAGTTGTCTTCCTTAGAGCGGTTAAAATTCCCCTAATCTTTTGTTTATTATACACCTTTCACAGTTATTGTCAACTATAACTATCGTTATTATTTTACCGCTCAACCAGGGATAAAAGGCCTTTTGGCTAGCGCGGTAAGAAATTTTGCCTTAAGTAAGCCTTCATCCCATTCACCTTCAGGAGTAGAATCCCAAACGATTCCACCTCCGATCCCCATCTGAGCATTGTCTCCCTGAATTAAAATCGTCCGAATCGGAATATTGAAAAACAAATCTTTATCCGGAGTGATATACCCAATCGCTCCGGTATAAATCTGACGCTCCTCTTTTTCTAAGCCACTAATAATCTCCATCGCGCGAATCTTTGGCGCTCCGGTAACTGATCCTGAAGGAAAAACCGCCGCCAAAAGCTTATAAAGCGAAATATCTGGCGCTACTTTGGCCTTCACGGTCGAAGTCATTTGACAAAGAGTTCTATACCGGGCAACTTCAAAAAGCCGCGGAGCTTTAATTTTTTCTCCTATTCTCCCTAAATCATTCCTTAATAAGTCCGCAATCATCACATTTTCCGCCCGATTCTTGACATCAAACTTTAAGCGTAACGGCGCAATAAAATCCACGAATTTTCCCTGCCCTCTGGGCCAAGTTCCCTTCATCGGCTTTGTCATAATCTGCGTTGCCTGCTTTTTTAGAAACATTTCCGGAGAAAGCGATAAAATATTAAATTTAGCGGATTTGATAAAAGCCGGATACGGAACGGGTTGATCTCTCAATAACCGCTGATACAATTTAAAAGCATCGCCCTGGAACTTGAATAATAATTTAATACAATAGGTAATTTGATAAACATCGCCTTTAGCAATATACTCGCGAATAGCACCAATAACTGAAGAATATTCTTCACGCTTAATATTTAAATGCAGCTCTTCCGGCAGCTTGGTAAGAACGACCGGCCGCATATTAAAGGCCTTAATTTCAGGAGCCTTGTAAACTCCAAAATAAATCAGCGGAAAATCATATTCTTTATTCTGCTTTAATTTTTCTTCAAAACAATTTCCCGCTTCATAAGCAAACCAGCCCGCTAAATAATAACCGCGCTTTAAAGCCGTTTCCAGTTCCCGAAAACAAGCTAAAAAAGTTTGGAAATTAAAACAAGCGATAATCGCTTCGGGCTTTTTAAAAAAAAGAGATTTTCTTTCAAATTGAGTTAAAACTTGCATCGGAAGGAATAAATTAAAAACATTCTAACTTTAATCCATAAATATAAAGCATGACATCTTTACCCAAAATATGCCTAAAATACGACCGCGACCCAGTATATAAAAGTTGAAATGATTCTTGAGTGAAAAAATCGGCGCCGGCTTGGGACATCGTCGCCAGATGCACGCCAGCAATGTTATTTTCTTTTAAATAACTTAAAAAAGCCCGCATTAACCCGGACCCAATATTTCTACCTCGAAAACCGGCTTTAACATTAATGTGCAAAGTCGCCGGATAAAGCGCTGTAAAATCCGGGGCGACAAAATTTCCTTTCAGCGCATCCTTCAAACAAGAAAGAAGAAAAATAATATTCTTTTTTCTCCAAAAAACCCCATTTTTAAAAGCTCTCCATAATAAACTAAAGAAAATCTTATTCTTAAAAATAGCTTCTGCTTTTCTTTTGTCCTGTGTTCCGATTAAACAACCGACGATTTCCGAATTTACTTCCGCCACCCAAGAAGATTCCGGTTCATAATCCGTAAAATATAAAGTTAGAGCATCCGTAAAAACTTCTCGGCCTTGAAAAAATATTTCCGCGCTCTGGCCCATAAATGCCGTATCATGCATAATCTGCCGCAAAGCCTCTCGGTCGCGCCCCTCAAACTTCCGAATTAAAAAATGAGATTCTTCAAGCATGTTGTTTGCGGGATTTAACTCCTTTAACGATAAAAAATGTCACTAAATAAGCTACTGAGGCGCAAAGAGCTCCCAAAATCACACTCCCTAGAAACAACGGCTGGTAATGACTATAAATCTTTTGCCAGGTTAACGTTTTAAAAAATCCCCAACTTAAGGGTTCAAAATTGCCCCGCAAAATAAATCTTCCTATTTCATAGCCACTCCAAGTAATTATCGGAACAGTCGGAGGCAAAGAAATATTCGTGCCCAGAAGAATCGCGATTTTATTTGCCGGACGCACCAAAATAGCCGCTAAAATCACTAACACAGTATGTAAACCATAAACAGGGAGGATACCGATAAATACGCCGATGGCAACACCCAAAGCAATCTCCGGCGGTGAATTATTTAACCTCACCAAACTAACAATAATTTTCTTAAATTTCCACTTCAATTTCACGCTCGCAGTTCTATTACTACTTCGGGGAATTTTTTAAGCGCAGATGTTTCTCAATTCTATCCACTAAATACCCAATTTCGATCGGTTTTTCTAAATAATCCACCGCCCCTGCTTTATAAGCCTTAAGCTTATCAATATCTTTACATAACGCCGAAAGTATAATAATCGGAATTCCGGATCCGCTCGCATCGTGATTAAGTATTTCACAAGCCTCAAGGCCTTTAATCCCCGGCATTAAAATATCTAAAAGAATAATATCCGGTTTAAATTGATGCACTTGAGGAATAATATCATTAGCATTTAATAAAGCCAAAACTTCATATCCTCCCTTTGCCTCCAGATTAAGCTTTAATAACTTAATAAAATCTTTTTCATCGTCAATAATCAATATTTTCTTCGACATCTTTTCCCTTATGTTAAGGAACGATTCTAGAACGAAATATAAAAATGATCAGCGCTAAGAAAAATAATAAACCTGTGACGATGGCAATCACACCGGAAAATTTAAGATCTTTTTGCATTAACCCCACCCAAGTAGCATCAGTATCAAGGCCTAAAATTGCTACTGGTTTTCCAGACGCATCTTGAATCGGAGCATAACCGGAAATAAATGTTCCCCAAATATCCGTAGAAACTTTTCTATCCGCCGTCGGGCGGTCATAAGCGTTAATTAACTCCGGTAATTCTCGCGCGTCATATTTATCTCCCGGAAGAGCCGTCGCACAATGAGCAGTAATTATTTGCGGCAAAGGATCAGCATCAACCACATATTGCAAAATACCCGGCTGATCGGTAGCAGTCATAATATAAACATATTTAAGTAAAGGATTTATTTTTTTCACCTGCTCTAGTTTCCGGGCAATCGCCTGATACTCGGCACTCGCTTCCCCTCTTTGCACTAATGGCACTTTCTGCAAAGTTTCCACATCAATACCGACAGCCGCATTGGCAGCAATGAGCATCAAACGTTCACGCGTCTGTTGAAAAGCACTTTTTAAACGGTATTGAGAAAAAACAAAATTCCCTATCGCGAATAAAAATATTATTGTCGTAATAAAAACCGCTAAAAATCGTTTCATTTTCTTTCCTTTTAAGAAATATTATACCAACTCCCAAATTTTCAGCAATAGTTATATTCCTTTTTAATTAAAAAATTTTAATCGGCGAATAACACGAAGGAGCTTTCTACCAAGCGATGGGAAAATAATCCTTCAGGAACTTCCCTGACCAGTGTTTACCGGTATTTATTCCGTCGAAAAACGGATCGCAGACGCGCGCTGCTCCGTCAACAATATCCAAGGGCGGTTGAAAATCATGCCGTTCTTGTTTGCGTAGTGAAAGTGCCGCCGGATCCTCATCCGTCACCCACCCGGTATCAACCGAATTCATAAAAATTCCGTTTTTTGCTAGATCAATCGAAGAGGTATGCGTTAACATATTTAAAGCCGCCTTGGCCATATTGGTATGCGGATGGCGTTCGGTTTTAACATAGCGCGAAAATTTACCTTCCATCGCCGAGACATTGACAATATGTTTCTGTCCGGTAATCTGACGTTTCATCATTTCCGATAAACTATTGCATAGAACGAATGGCGCGATAGCATTTACCAATTGAATCTCAATCATCTCCGCAATCGGCACCTGGCCTAAAGGAAGCCTCCAGCTATTCGTTTGACGCAAATCTATTTGCTGTAAATCCGCGTCTAATTTACCGCTAGGAAAAACTTTTTCGGTCGATAAAGTATGGTCATACGCATAAGGAACTTGCGATAGCCGCGCCGATGCCAAAAGTCCGATCCCCGGAGCTTTACCATTCCAAGTTAATGCCAACTGTGAATCTTTTACATCTTCAGATGCAGAAACTCCCGCCAGCTTGCGTTTGCATTCTTCAAAAGGATTAAGTAACAGGCGCGCATCTTCCGGTAAATCTTTAAAAGCAATATTTTCTTTATCCATTAAATGCGCGTAAAATCCCGGCGGCCGGCGCACCGTCTGCGCGGCATTATTAATTAATAAATCCAAACGCGCATATTTTTGTTTAATATAATTACAAAAAAGATCCACGCTTGGTGTATGCCGCAAATCTAATCCATAAATATGCAACCGGCTCTTCCACTGCGCAAAATCAGACTCCTTGGCAAAGCGCATTGCCGAATCTACCGGAAAACGGGTCGTCGCAATTACCTCTGCCCCAGCACGCAACATCATTAAGGTCGCTTGATATCCAATCTTTAAACGCGAACCGGTAATTAAGGCTATCTGGCCATTAAGCGGAGCGGACTGAAAACGTTTTTGATAATTAAAATCCGCGCAATCCGGACATAAAGCATCATAAAAAAAATGTAATTTCTTAAACTCAGCTTTACAAATATAACAAGCCCGAGGGGTAATTAGTTCCGGTCTTTTATTTTGCGCGGTGTTTTCTGCCTGAGAGATTTTTAACGGCGCAGAAAAAACTGCCGTTTCCCGAGCGCTGCGAATTCCAGTCGATGCCCGGATACTTTTCTCATAATTTATAATTTTTTGGCGGCTAAAACGACGGCCTTCTCTTTTGCGCTTATTTATCTCGTCACGATTCGGACGCGACAGTTGCCCGGCAACCGTCATTAAAGCGATTCGTTGCTCCTTAGTTAAAAAATTTATCTCTTGCGTATCACTGACTAAATTCTTAAGCACCGCAATACAGGCTTGAATTTCTTCAGCAGAATATTTTGCGCCTTTTAATCCTTTAAATTCCATTTTCTTCGCACCTTTTCTAAATAAATTTCAAATATATTACTTTAAATTATCATTAACAAACACTCACGAAAACTTTTCTTTCTTGCAAGAAGACATTATAAAGCTGAATGAAACATTTATCAAGGATTACCCGAACGATAAAAATTAATAAGGTTTAATAATTTAGGGCGCAATATTCTAAACAAAAAGGCCGTTTCCCAAGAAAAAGAAAACGGCCTTTTAAACACTAATGCAAATTATTTTTGCTTCGGTTCTACTTTTCTAACATGCTTCTTAACGCTTATCGCCACATTACTGCCTTCCTTAAGCGTAGCTTTCACTTCATCCCCGACCTTGAATGATGCAATAATATTCGCATCCGCGATAATTGTTTTTTCTAAATCGGTTTTATTTTCTTTAATCACTATTTCATTTTGCTTTGTATCAATGGTAACAATTTTACCTTTGACGGCATAAGTCTTAACTTCAACATTCTTTGCCACAACCGCCGCAGTCTGAGCAAAAGTTAATCCCGTCATTCCCAATACTAAAACTGCTACTGCTAAAATAAAAATATTTTTTTTCATTTAAGTATCCTTTTTTAAAAAGTGAATTATTAATAATATTAAATCGTGATTTGATTTTAACTAAAGCTAGAAATTAGGGAATTCCGCGGAGGTGATTTTTCATATCTGCCTAAATACACCATAATCGACTTCGGGGGGACCAAAACATTATAACAAACATAGAAAATTGCCGAAAGCGCTAGCACTCCGGAAAAAAGTTCCTTATATCTAAAATAATCGCTATTATTAATTAAGCTATCAAAAACAAAATCTTCATCTTCACAAATCGCTTTCGTAAAGATCACAAAGGAAATTATTACGATCGGAATTAAAATTAGAACTAATAAACTTATTTTTTTCATTTATATTTTTATAATTAACGCGATTTTATACGCTAAAGCCGCGATCAAAGCAGAGCAAGGAATAGTCAATAGCCAAGCCCAAATTATTCCTCTGGCTACGCCCCATCTCACCGCACTTAAACGTTTCAGCGAACCGACACCAATAATCGAACCGGTAATAGTATGTGTCGTGCTAACCGGAATTCCAAAACAAGAAGAAGTAAACAAAGTCAGGGCCGCACCGGTCTCAGCGCAAAAACCATCAACCGGTTTTAATTTTACGACCTTCTGCCCCATCGTCTTAACAATGCGCCAACCACCAAACATCGTTCCCAAGGCAATCGCTGCCTGACAAGCAAGCACCACCCAAAAAGGAATATAGAATTTATTTCCCAAGAGCCCCGCGCTAAAAAGTAAACTCGCAATAATGCCCATCGTTTTTTGCGCATCATTACCGCCATGGCCTAAACTATATAAAGCCGCGGAAACCAACTGCCCCTTACGAAAAATATGATCCACTTTAAAAGGTGTACTTTTACGAAATAGCCAGTAAATAATAATACCAATCGTAAGCCCTAGTAACAACCCCACGATCGGGGAAACAAAAATAAAAATAACCGTTTTAATAATGCCTTGCCAAACCAACGACCCGGTACCAGATTTAACTAAAGCCGCGCCGATCATACCCCCAATTAGAGCATGTGAAGAACTTGTCGGCAAACCAAGATACCAGGTCAAAACATTCCAACCGCAGGCGCCAATCAACGCGCCGAAGATTATCGCTTTATCAACGATATTTATATCAATAATCCCCTTACCAATAGTATTGGCCACATGCAGGCCGAAGAAAAGAAAGGCAACAAAATTAAAAAAAGAAGCCCAGATT
>CAIVOB010000144.1 GCA_903907475.1 Candidatus Omnitrophota bacterium | reverse complement strand
TATTAGCATCAACGGTATCAAATTCTTTATAGAGCTTCCCAACTAAATCTGTTTGTAATGACTTTAGGGTTTTGTCCTTCAAAAACAATACCTTCTTACCCATCCCTAATATATAACCAGCCTCTAAGGACACATTGGGATTAAATTCATCTGCAAGAATACGGTCAAATATTGCAATTCCAAAGTCACAACAATGCATATAGACTTTAACATTCGGGAAAAGGTCATCCATATACTCTTTATCATCGGCACGAAGACCATTTATATCATATTTATGCAAAGTTTCCTTAACTGCGCTTAATATTTCTTTGTGTTGCTTTGTTTCAGTAAAAAGCATCATAATAAAAGCTGTTTTTTTACCTATGGGAAAATCAAGTCTAAATTTCTCTATTCCAGAAGATATTTCAGGTAAGTTAATAGCTTCATCCGATATTTTCTTTTGTGACATTCGTTGCGACTGCAGTAGTGAACTAAGATATTGATTAACTATTTGGTTTAGATATTCGTCTAATTCTTTCTCTGGGATTTTGTGTGGAATCGTAAATGCCCAGTTTACCTCTCCTATATCTATACGAATCTGATGGATTATAGACTGTAATTCTATTCTACCATTTGCACTTAAATCCCTATAGATTAATCGATTTCCCCCCGCATTTTCTGCAAAAACTATATGGTATTCGCTTGCGTCTTTGCCTACAAATAAAAAAGTAGACTGCCGTATTTTTAAAATAGAGGCGGGAACTTGTAGGTTTCTTGCATAAAAAGTTAATTTCTCATTGAATTTTTTTAAAACAGCATTGACAACCTTACGCTCTTCTTCTGACAAATCACCTCCAAGATTCGCCATTCCCCCTGAAGTTAAAAACTCTAAAACAGACATATAATATTCTCCTTTATTATTTTACAGTTTAGCTATTTGCTTCATAAAAATAACCTCTTGAGCTATATTATACTTTGCTATAAAATGGTAGTCAATGCAAAACAAGGAGTAAGATTGAATTACCGAGAATCCTTAGATTTAATTATCAATACAATCGCCAAAGAGAAAGCTAAAGACCCCGAAAATACCTTTATCAAGCTTGACCTTTCCTTAAAAGAAAACTGCCTACTCTGCCTAATCCCTATTGACACTATGCGGTCAATTATAGATAAATTGCAGAATGAAGATAAGATATTAAAAATAGACGAATTAGAATACCGCAACGCTTTCGCTAACGACACAATCCTTAGTGGCGCTACCTCTTCTAATGCTAAGCCTCACTACTTTCAGTATCATCCCTGCTTTACCTTAGAAATACTGGAAAACTTTGATAACTGGTATAATCATTACATTATGGCTAAAGAGCAGGAAATAAAAGATTTAACTCTTCTTAATAAAGCTAAAATTTATGACTTAACTTCAAGAATTAACGAGAAAAGTCAGCTATCAGATTCTTGGAAAATAGAGATTGATTTGGAATACAAACCAGAACTACCGCACAAAAACAGACACTTTCCATTCTAATCGGGAGACTGTACCCAAGTTATGCTAGAAAGTGTACCTTGTTTAACTTTTTTAATAAATCTATATTAGACTACTGATTATCCGATTATTGGATCAGCTACAATTTTCACAGAAGGTACACTGTTTATCTTAAGTCCGGTACACTGTCCCAATTACTTCGGAAACTGTCTATTGTCTTCTATTGTCTTCTTTTTAGGTTCGAGTCCTTTCGGGGGAGCCCGAACAAAAAGCCCGGCAAAAACGCCGGGCTTTACGAATGGCTCCCCCTCGTGGACTCGAACCACGGACCTGGAGATTAACAGTCTCTCGCTCTACCAACTGAGCTAAGGGGGAATAGATTTAATTAAATATTAAGACGATAACGGTTGATATATTATCATTAAATAATCTGGCTTTCAAGGGCTTTTATTTCCAAATCAAGCTCCCCGAGGCCTTTTTCAATCTCTTTCATCCTACGGCCATACTCCTTAGCCGTTTCTTCATCGCGGTAAAAATGCGGATTAGATAACGCCCGCGCCTTGGCATAACTTTCAATCTCTAAAACTTCTTTTTTCTTAATAATTTTATTAATTTTATCCCGAATTAAAGCATTATTACCTTTGCGCTTCTTCTCATCTTCCTTATTATTGCGCTCCTGTTCCTTAATTCTTTCTTTCGCTAAATCCACCGGCTTAACCACTGCCGCTTTAACCTTACGCACACCGCTCGTATTTAACGGCATATCTCTTTTTTCTAAGTAATAATCAAAAGTCCCGGGAAATTTTCTGATACTTCCATCTTTCACTTCAAAAACAATATTCGCCACAGAGCTAACAAAATAAATATCATGGCTAATAAAAACAATCGTCCCTTCATAGTTTTGCAGGGCACGCACCAGAGCGTCAACCGCATCAACATCTAAATGCGTGGTTGGTTCATCCAGCAACAGAAAATTCGGCGGATCAATTAAAAGCTTGGCTAAAATTAAACGGCTTTTTTCCCCTCCGGAAAGAACTTTAACCTTTTTCTCCGCATCATCTCCGGAAAATAAAAATGCTCCTAAAATTGTACGCACCGCTTCTTCCGCCATATAACCGGGGGCAGCAGAATAAGCTTCTTGTAAAACTGTATTTTCCACATTTAAAACATCAGTCCGAGTTTGCGAAAAATAACCAATATCCACATTATGCCCCACCACTCTATTGCCACCATCAATTTCAACAATCCCGGATAAAATTTTAAGTAAAGTAGATTTACCCGCGCCATTTTCTCCAGCCAAAACCGCTTTTTCACCTTGAGTGATTTCGAAATTCAAATTTTCATAAACTTTTATCTCGCCATATGATTTAGAGATTCCTTCCAAATTAATCACCCGATGCCCAGAGCGGCGTGTTTGGGGAAAAACAAAATTACCGATACTTTCCCGCGGATCCGGCGGAACAACAACCTTATCATCTTCTAATCTTTCTAAAACCCGGCGCTTAGCGCGCACCGAAGCAGCTTTATTCGGCTGAGCATGAAACCGGGCAACAAATTTTTCTAATTGCTGAACTTTTTTATCCTGCTCTTTCGATTGCTTAACTAAATGAATCCGCCTTTGAGCCTTAATCTCTTCGTAATGCTCATAATTACCGTGCACTTTAGCAATCGCGCCATGCTCTAAAATAAGAGTATAATTAGTAACATCCGTGAGGAATGCTTTATCGTGAGAAATCATAATAAAAGTACCGCGAAAATCCGCCAGATAATCTTTTAACCATAACGCGGCATTTAAATCTAAATAGTTTGTCGGTTCATCCAAAAGCAAAAGATCATAATGATAAGTTAATAACTTTCCCAAAAGCGCGCGCATTTGCCATCCCCCGCTCATCTCGATAATCTTGCGCTTAAAATCCCTTTCCTTAAAACCTAACCCGGAGAGAATTTTTTCCGCTTTATGCTCCAGCTCAAAGAATCCTAAAGTTTCCAATTCATGCAACACCTCTCCGTAACGTTTAGAACCCGCTTCATTTTTTAATTCCAGATCTTCTTTCTCTTTTTTAAAACCCATGATCCGCTCGTCGCCTTCAGTCAACTCTGCTAAAACCGTGCGTTCAGAATGAAAACTTGCCTCCTGAGGAAGATAGCCAATATGCACTCCTTTATTAATCCGCACCTCTCCCTTGGAAGGTTCAGTTTCCTGTAAGATCAAAGAAAATAAAGTACTCTTACCGGTACCATTGGGCCCGATTAAACCGATCTTTTCTCCTTGGTTAATTACCAAAGAGATATCTTCAAAAAGTACTTTCGGACCGTAATTTTTTGATAATTTAATAATATTAATCATCGTAGTTATATTGTGCGGCGAGATTCCAAGGATTTGGAAAGAGTCGTGGCATCAGCGTATTCAAGATTCGAACCCATGGGTAAACCTAGACCAATTCTGCTTAAATGCACACCGAGAGGCTTAAGTAATTGTGTCAAATATATTGCAGTAGTCTCGCCTTCAGTATCAGCATCCGTGGCAATAATAATTTCTTTAATATTGCCTTGTTTAATTCTTAAGATTAATCCATCAATTTTCAAATCACTTGGCCCTCTGCCTTCTAGAGGAGATATTGAACCCAACAAAACATGGTAAACCCCATGAAAATTTCCCGCTTTTTCAATTGCCGTAACATCACTGGGTTTTTCAACCACGCAAACAATTTCATTTTGTCGACGCAGGTCCTGACAAATTTTACAAGCATCCTCTTCACTTAAATTATTACAAATCTTACAAGAACGCACATTTTCTTTTACCCGCGCTAAAGCTGCCGCTAAATCCTGTACCTCAGCTTTGGTCGCGCCTAAAATATGCGCTACCATGCGCTCAGCACTACGCCTGCCCACTCCTGGTAATTTAATAAGGCACTCCATTAATTTTTCAATCGAAGCGGTATAATTAGCCATTAAAATTCTTTAACCACCCTTCCTCCGAACATGTCCATCGCCGATTTAATCACCGGGTTACTCCGTGTATCACTGTCCTGCTGCATTTCCGCCACCAAAATAAAATTCAACCTTAAATTTACTTGAGTTAATTCAAAAATTATTTTTTCAATCAAATCCTTGTTATCTTTTTTATCCAAAGTATCTTTATGTAAAGAACAATTTACAGGAAAACCCACGGTTGCCAAATCACCATGAACTTTAAGTGGTTGGCCTTCACTTAAATAAGTCGAAACCGACATTTTAACTTTCGCTAAATTATTGACAATATTACCCCAGATATTTTTTAAACTTTCTAATGACAAAACCGGATTTAAAACTACCGCCTCTTTTACTATTTCAGGCTTGGCATTTTGTTCTTTAACTATTGGCGCTTTAATCGGTGACGCTTTCTGCTCTGTTACGACAGTATTTACTTTAGGAGTTTCAACTTTATTAACTATCTGGGGCTGATATTTCTGGGCTTGACCATGACCTGAAGAAATGGGATTGCTATGCTCCGGCCTTTTATATGCCAACCGCACTAAGCTAATCTCTAAAGGTATACGCTGAGAATCCAGGCGCTTAGTCATCTCCTGAGTATTAACCAAAATATTAAAAGCGGTAAAAATTTCTTCCAACGTCAATGCTTGGCTTTGTTTAAACAGGCGATCACAGACTTCCTGTGGCAGGTCCACTAATTGCGCGTCAGCTTGAGAAACTTTAGCGACCATAAGATTACGAAAATGTTCAATTAAATTAATCAAAAACACTCCCGCATCTTTTCCGTCGTCGATAATTTCATTAAATAATTTTAATGCCGTTTGCGGATCTTTTTGGATTATTGCCTCAGTAAGCGCAAACAAAACATCCTGTTCCACCATGCCCAATACCGCAATCGCGTCTTTTAAAGAAACTTTTCCTTTAGAAAAAGAAACCAGCTGGTCTAAAATCGATTCCGCATCCCGCAAAGATCCTTCACTACTTTTAGCAACCGCAAAAAGCACTTCTTTATCAACCGTAATTTTTTCGGATTGAATAATTTTCTCTAATTGCACGATAATTTCATTTACGGTAATCCGGCGAAAATCCATGCGTTGACAACGAGAGATAATCGTCGGCATTACTTTTTGCGGATGGGTGGTGGCAAAAATAAATTTTACAAACTCCGGAGGCTCCTCTAATGTTTTAAGTAAAGCATTAAAACCATCGGGAGTAATCTGGTGTACTTCATCGATAATATAAACTTTATATTTACCGCGCGTGGGAGAGAATTTTACATTCTCACGTAAAGCCCTAATTTCATCGATACCGCGATTAGAAGCGCCATCAATTTCAATCACGTCCAAAGAACGGCCCTGATTAATTTCTAAACACGCCGGACATTTTTGACAAGGAGTAATTGTCGGGCCTTCCTGACAGTTAAGCGCCTTAGCTAAAATTCTCGCCGTCGAAGTTTTACCTACCCCGCGCGGGCCGGTAAAAAGATACGCATGCGCTAAGCGATTTTTAGTAATTGCGTTTTTAAGAGTGCCGACGATGTGATCCTGACCGACGATACTTTCAAAATCCTGAGGACGCCATTTTAAAGCAAAAACTGTGTAGGACATAGGTTTTTAGTAGAGTAGAAACAACGGAGAGGCTGGGATTTGAACCCAGGGACCCGATTACTCAGGTCAACTCATTAGCAGTGAGTTGCTTTCGACCACTCAGCCACCTCTCCAAACGCTTAAACTTTTTTTCTTTTTCTTTTAAAAAATTCTTTTAATAAAGAACTGCAATCTTCTGCGAGGATTCCCTTGGTTATTTTAATACGATGATTAAGTTTTTTGTGATTAGCAATATTGACTACCGAGCCACACGCTCCGGTTTTAGGATCTAAAGCCCCAAAATATAAATTTTTTATCCGCGCCAGTACCATTGCCCCCGCGCACATACTGCAAGGTTCAATTGTAACATAGAGGCTAGCTTCGTTCAACCACTTTGTCCCCAAGTAGTTCGCGGCGCTGGTAATCGCAATCATTTCCGCATGTGCGGTAGGATCTTTTAAGCGTTCAATTTGATTATGACCACGGGCAATAATCTTATTTTCATAAACCACCACTGCGCCCACCGGAACTTCATCTTCAAGAAAAGCCTTTTGAGCTTCTCTTAAGGCTTCCCGCATATAAAATTCATGAACTTTTAGCATAATATAAATGCGCCTGGCTGGAGTCGAACCAGCAACCCGCGGCTTCGTAGGCCGTTACTCTATCCAATTGAGCTACAGGCGCAAAAAAACAAAAAAATTTTTAAGCCATCTTCCAAATAAGCTTTTTATATTGATCCAGCATGCGATAAGTATTAAACTTACCCGCGGTACAAATACACTCAATCATCATATCAATCCATTCCGATGAAAAGTCCACCTTATCCTGCTGATTAGTCCGATAATATAACTGCACCATACCTTCCAAAGCAGTGTAAAGTTTCTCTGAATCCTCATACATATGTAAATCCGATTCATTGCCGACGCTACCTTCGCTGTTCTGATAACCAAAAAACACACCAATCTTTCTATCAGTCGCTTCAGCCACCCAACCATCCACCGTACTCATTTGCAAAACACCGTTTGCGATCGCTTTCATACCACTAGTGCCGGAAGCTTCAAAAGGAGGTAAAGGATTATTCAGCCAAACATCCACTCCCGAAGTAAGCATTTTCCCCATATAAATATCGTAATTTTCTAAAACAATAATCTTTAATTTATTATAATCACCTTTTAGTTTATCCACTTTATCCAACATCTCGTTAATATAAGTAAAACCTAAATTATCATTCGGATGCGACTTCCCGGCCAAAATTATCTGCAACGGCCCGAATTTTTCCGTCAAACGCACCAAACGCTCAATATCATAGAGAATTAAACTCGGACGCTTATACGCGGCTACTCTTCTAGCCCAACAAATAGTAAATAAATTCTTATCTAATCTCCATTTTTCCAAAAATTTACATAAATCTGTTTTATTCTCCTGATGCGCCTGCCAAAGCTGCTGACGAAAACCTATATCGGCCTTTAATTCATTGGCCTTAGCTAAGATCATCGGATTAGCTTTAAAATCAACAAAAGTTGAGGAATGAAAGTTTTTAACTTTGCAGGTGTT
>CAIVOB010000143.1 GCA_903907475.1 Candidatus Omnitrophota bacterium | reverse complement strand
TATAATTGTCAATGCTTCGACTGACGAGTTGGGAGCACTGACCGGTAAACTCGGTAAAGTTGCCGGAGTATCGGTGAAATCGGCGCTAAGCAAAATTGAATAATCTAATTAACGGGTCTTGCCAGGAAGTTAGCTGGTCCTGTCTTGATTTGGTTTTCGCGGGGACGCTTGTTTTGCCCCAGCGTGGCAAAACTGCGCTCGGGTCGGCTGGCGTCGCTCTCTGACTTAGAAATGACGGAACCGTGCCCGCTCCTTGCCGACACGCCCCGCTCAAATCCAAGTCAAGCCACCCGCTAATTGAGAAAGTGTAAATATGAAATATATTAATGCAGAGAAGATAAATAATTTACTTAGCGCGGGGAATAAGTTTGACGCGTTTAAGATTGACGCCATTCTTAATAAAGCTAAGCGTCTTGAGCGGTTAGCTTTGGATGAGGCGGCGGCTCTACTTTTGGTTCAGGAACCGGAATATTTGGAAAAAATATTTGCCGCGGCCAGTTTTGTCAAAGATGCCATTTATGGAAGGCGGGTGGTGCTTTTTGCTCCGCTTTATATTAGTAATCTTTGTGCGAATCGTTGCCTTTATTGCGCCTTTAAGGTGGATAATGTATTAATTAAACGCAAGTCATTAACGGACTTGGAAATTAAAGCTCAGACGCAGTGGTTGTTAGCTCGTGGCCATAAACGAATTTTAATGGTTTGCGGTGAAGGGGCCTTGCCAGGAAAATCTAATATTGATTATTATCTGCAGTCAATGAAATGTATTTATCAGGCCGCGGTAGGGAAAAATAAGATTAAAAGAGTAAATGTGAATTGTGCGCCGCTGGAAGTTTCTGAATTTAAAAAGCTTAAAAACGCGGGTATCGGTACTTTTCAGATTTTTCAAGAAACTTATCACGAAGCGACTTACCGGGTCATGCATCCGGCAGGGCCTAAAAGTGACCCTGATAACCGTTTGGACGCTTTAGAGCGTGCATTTGTTGCCGGGATTGATGATCTGGGGATTGGCGCGCTTTTTGGTTTATATGATTATCGTTTTGAAACTTTAGGTTTGCTTTCTCATGTTGAGGAGATGGAAAAAAAGTTTAAAATTGGCCCGCATACTATTTCGGTGCCGCGACTTGAGCCGGCAGTGGGCGCAGAGATTTCCATTAATCCCCCGGATAAGATTTCAGACACTGAATTTAAGAAAGTTGTGGCGATTTTAAGGTTGGCAGTTCCTTATACTGGGATTATTTTATCGACGCGGGAAAATTCTGACCTGCGCGATACGCTCTTGGGCCTGGGGATTTCTCAAATTAGCGCTGAATCCAATACTTCTCCCGGAGGGTATTCTTCCGATCAACAAACTCAAGCGGGCGGTCAATTTTCAGTCGGAGACCATCGCAGTTTAGATGAAATTGTCGCCACGTTAATTGAACATGATTATATTCCTTCTTTTTGTGCTGCCTGTTATCGTAAGTCTCGTACGGGTGAGAGTTTTATGCAGCTAGCGCGCCCGGGAACCATCAAAGGTAAATGCAGCATGAATGCTTTAATTACTTTGCAAGAATATTTAGATGATTTTGCTCTTCCGCTTACGAAGTCTAAGGGGTATGCGTTGATCGAGCGTTATTTTAAACAGCTAACTTTAGTAGAACAAAAGAGTTTGCAAATATTTTTTAAGCATATCGGTTCCGGAGTGCGGGATGAATATGTCTAATTTAGCTAAACTTTTAAATGAAATTTCTCTTGCGGATTCGCCGCGCCTTGAAGATTTAGAGCAAATCTTAAATCTTAATCGTCAGGAAGAGTTAAAGGAATTATTTTCTTACGCGGATAAAATCCGTCAAGAATTTTGTGGCGCGGGTATTTTTTTACGCGGGATTATCGAGTTTTCTAATTATTGCTGTCGGGAATGTTTTTATTGCGGGTTAAATAAAAATAATCATAAATTAACGCGTTACCGTATGAGTAAAGAAGAGTTATTGGAAAGTGTTGCTTACCTAGCCGCGGGTAATATTAAAACCTTAGTTTTGCAGTCCGGAGAGGATGAGGGGCTGGATGTTTTATGGTTAAAAGAAATTATTTTAAGCATTAAATCCCAATATGATATCGCGATTACGCTTTCACTGGGGGAAAGGGATGCCGGCGATTATCGTCTTTGGAAAGAGGCGGGAGCAGACCGTTATTTACTTAAGATCGAAAGCGCGGATGAAGGTTTATATCTTAAGACGCATTCGGGGATGAGTTTTACCCGGCGCTTAAATTGCCTTACTAATTTACGCAGTTTAGGGTATCAAGTCGGTTCCGGGTGTATCATTGGTTTACCCGGTCAAACTTTAAAAAATATCGCGCAAGATATTTTATTTTTTAAGCAAAATGATTTTGATATGGTGGGCATCGGGCCATTTATTGCGCACAAGGAGACTTTGTTTGCCCAAGAGCAAAATGGCAGGCTCCAGCTTACCTTGAAAGCGTTGGCGTTAACGCGGATTGTGACTAAAAATGCTTTTCTTCCGGCGACTACCGCTTTGGGCAGCTTAGACAAAGATTATCGACTCGAAGGTTTAAAATGCGGGGCAAATGTTTTAATGCCTAATTTTACTCCGCAGCCTTTTAGGAAACTTTACGAGATTTATCCAGGTAAACGTTGCGTGGATGAACCGGTAGGTGCTTGTAATTTTTGTATGGACAAGATGGCCAAAAGCTTGGGGCGGTTTATTGATTATTCTCGGGGAGACGCTTTAAAATTTAAAAAGGCGGTTTTAAATGTATAAAACACCGGCAAGTAATCGTTTGCATATCGGAATCTTTGGAAGAAGGAATACCGGAAAATCGAGTTTAATTAACGCGCTTACCGGCCAAGATACGGCGATTGTTTCCGCGGTTGCCGGGACGACCACTGATCCGGTGTATAAGGCGATGGAGATTTTACCCATTGGGCCGTGCATGTTAATTGATACTGCGGGGATTGATGACCAGGGAGTATTAGGGGAAGAAAGAATTAAACGTACTTTGGTAGTATTAAGAAAAACTGATTTAGGCCTGGTGGTTGTTAGTCCGGATATCGTAATTAATGATTTTGAAGAGGAATTGGTGAAAACTTTTCAAGCTAAAAAGTTACCTTTCTTATTTGTGATAAATAAAAGTGATTTAACGGGTAGTGCCGCCGAGGATTATTTAGTAAGAAATAATTTTCCTTTTTTAAAGGTAAGCGCGCAAGCTAACACAGGAATTAATGTTTTAAAAGAGAAGATTATGGATTTGGCTCCCGGCAATTGGTCACCGATTCCTTTAGTCGCGGATATTATAAAGCCCAAGGATGTGGTGATTTTAGTTTGTCCAATTGATAGCGCGATGCCGCAGGGGCGATTAATTTTACCTCAGGTACAGGTATTGCGTGAATGTTTGGATAATTCCGCGGTAGTTTCGGTGGTCAAGGAAACTGAACTTTTAGATTGTCTGAAAGATTTAAAACAAAAGCCAAAGTTAGTGATCACGGATTCTCAGGTTTTTGAAACGGTAGCAGAGATTCTTCCGCAGCAGGTGCCGTTAACTTCATTTTCCGTAATTTTTGCCCGGCACAAAGGGGATTTAGAGGCTTATGTCCGGGGGGTGTGGGCGTTAGAAGATTTAAAAGATGGCGATGAAATTTTAATTGCTGAGGCTTGTACGCATCATGTGCAAGCGGAAGATATCGGACGAACTAAAATTCCCACCTGGTTATTAAATTACACTAAAAAAGATTTGCATTATGAAGTGGTTGCCGGAGGAGATTTCCCGCAGGACCTTCGCCGTTATAAATTGATTATCGCCTGCGGCGGTTGCATGGTTAATCGCGGGGAGATTATGCACCGTATTCAACTGGCAAAAAAAGCAAAAGTGGCAATTACGAATTATGGGATATTAATGGCTTATCTTTCGGGAATTTTAGAGCGAGTTGTTTTGCCTTTTAAAGAGGGTTTAGTCAAATTGGATATGCAATTTGACAAAGGTAATAAGAAGTAGTATAAAGTTAGTAGCATAATTAAAAAATGTGTTATTTTAGGTAAGCTAAAGGTAAATAAATATTTATGAAAATTATTGCTAAAGAAGTATTGGTGGATTATGCCGGAGTTAGGATTGTAAGATTGGTTTTAAGCGCGCTAGAGATCAGTCAAAAAGTCCGGGCGGGTGAATTTGTAGTAGTAATGAGTTGTAAAAACGGAGAGCGAATCCCGCTAACGGTGGTTTGCGCGGATCCTCAATCCGGGACGATTACTCTTATTTTTCAGGAGGCGGGTTTAACAACTAAAACTTTGGGGAGTTTAAATGCCGGAGATAGCTTATACGCTTTGTTGGGCCCTTTGGGTCATCCGACGTTAATTAAGAATTATGGAAAAGTTATTCTTGTCGGAGGGGGAGTGGGGATCGCCGAAATTCTACCGGTGGCTAAGGCATTAAAAGCTGCTGGTAATAATCTAACGACAATCCTGGGGGCTAAAACTAAAGCGTTGTTAATTTTAGAAAAGGAGTTACAGAGTTTCTCCAGTGTTTTAGAGGTTCTGACTGATGATGGTTCAAGCGGAGAAAAAGGTTTTACTACCGTAGCTTTAGAAAAGCATTTAAAAGAAAATCAGTATGATTTAGTTTATGCTGTGGGGCCACTGCCGATGATGAAAAAGGTGGCCGAAATAAGTAAAAATTTTAAAGCCCCGGTAATTGTCTCGCTGAATGCTTTAATGGTTGATGCGACCGGGATGTGCGGGTGCTGCCGGGTTACAGTGGATGGAAAGATTAAATTTAGTTGCGTGGATGGTCCAGAGTTTGACGCTAGTAAAATTGATTGGGAAGAACTTAGCAGAAGAAATACAATGTACGCTAAGAAAGAGCAGCATATTTGCAAGTTAGGATTTTAAATTATGGCGAAGGATCCGGTGGAAGCAAATGAATTGCCCGCGGAAGAAAGAATTAAGGGGTTTCAGGAAGCGGTGAGGGGTTATTCTCAAGAAGAGGCGATTTCTGAGGCCAGCCGTTGCCTGCAATGCAAGAATCCGGCCTGTATCACGGGTTGTCCGGTAAATATTGATATCAAGAAATTTATTTGGCAGCTGAGTAAGCATAATTATGCTGGCGCTTATTTTACGATTCGTTTAATGAATAACTTCCCTTCTATTTGCGGGAGAGTTTGCCCGGCGGAATATCAATGCCGCAAGGCTTGCGTGCTAAATAAAAATAAATCTTCCTACGCTAGTTTTGAAGCAATTAACATTCATTTCTTGGAAAGATTTATCGGTGATTATGGAATGCGGAATAATTTAGAACCAAAAGTAGAAAAGCATCCGAAGTTTTCCGGGTTAAAGGTGGCAGTAGTTGGAAGCGGCCCGGCAGGCTTATGTTGCGCTGGTGAATTGGCCAGAGAAGGGATTAAGGTTACGGTTTTTGAAAGTTTACAGAGTTGCGGTGGAGTTTTAGGTTATGGAATCCCGAGTTTTCGCTTGCCGCGTGATATTCTCGCTGCCGAGATTAATTATTTAAGTAAATTGGGAGTAGAATTCCGGACTAATTTTTTGGTGGGTAAAACAATTACGCTTAAGGAGTTATTTGCTCAAGGATTTAATAAAATATTTTTAGGTTTAGGGGCTGGGGTCCCGGGATTTTTAGGGATTCACGGTGAGAACTTTTGTAATATTTATTCAGCGAATGAATTCTTAACGCGCATAAACCTGATGTCGGCGGATAAATTTCCGCGCTATCATACCCCGGTAAATATCGGAGCGCACGTTTTGGTTATTGGCGGCGGAAATACTGCTCTTGATGCGGCCAGATGCGCTGTGCGTTTACAGAAAATTAATGCTTTGCGGCCGGATGTGCAGATTGTTTATCGGCGCACGGAAGCAGAGTTACCCGCGCGAAGATTCGAAATTAAACACGCTCAAGAAGAAGGAGTACGTTTTAAATTTCTTACCCAGCCGCAGGAATTTCTTGGTGATGAAGATGGTTTTGTGCAAAAATTAAAATGTCTTAATTGCCAATTAGGTGATGCGGATGCCTCTGGCAGAAAACGGCCGGTAGCCATTAAAGATAGTGATTTTGAACTTGATTGCGATTTGGCGGTGGTGGCGATTGGTTTAGAAGCGAACCAGATTTTAACCGGTCTGACGCCGGATTTAGTCACGGATAAATATAAGGATATTATCGTTAACCCTGAAAATATGGAAACTTCGCTGAAAAATGTTTTTGCCGGAGGAGATATTGTTGGGGGAGAAGGCACGGTGATTGAAGCGCTGGGTATGGCCAAGAAAGCCGCCCGGGCGATGATTGATAATTCTTGACATGTTTTTACTAATGCTGCGGTTCTTAAGGTTCGAAAGATTTTAAAAGCGTAATTGAGTATTGGATTAAAAATAAAGGGGACGGTTCTATTTATTTAAATAGAACCGTCCCCTTTATTTTTTGTTGCAGTTAGATACAAGAAGTTGTAAAATAATACCCGTGGATAATGATCAATTGATGGAAAATTTTTTTCGTTCCTTTAGAGTCGTACTTACCAACGCCTTTTCTTATCCGAAAGACCATCCTTATTTTATTAAATCCGTAGAAAAATTTAAATTACAACTTGATTTGACTTTGGAGGCCTGCCGTTCTTTAAAGATCGGGGTCACTGATAATGGCGTGATGGTTGATGGTAAAGTTTGGTCAAAAAATGAACTTTATAGTGAATTATCACGTATTCTTCACCAGCGTAAAATTAAAAGTATTGAAATTAAAGCGGGTATTACTACCGCGGAGCTGGTTAGTTTTCTTTCTTTGCTTTCGCTTCCGATCAAAGAAATTCTAAAAAATGGTGGAATTAACGCCATTTTAGCGCAAGAGCCTTTAGCGCATTTAGCACTGGAAGAATTAGATTATTCTGTCTTTTTACAAGCCCAAGGCCAGGAGTGTACCGATCTTTGGGCTTATATGCTTAAAGATGCCGCACGTAAAAATGATGGCGCGAAATTATTTGAATTAGCCGATACTTTTGGCTCTTTAATTAAACAGGTCAATGAGAAGGATCTTTTTACGGGTACGGATGTTTCCGGGAATATTAATGATTTTTTAATTAGTTTGAAAAATAAAGATAAAGAAAAATTCGACAAATGCATGAAAGATGTTTTCTTGTGGTTGTTACGAAATAAAAAATTTGTTAATGCCGTTAAACTTGAAAAATTTGACCCGGTTTTTAAAGGTTTGAACCAGGATGATTTTAGTGCGCTCTTTTGGGATGGGTTGCTCCAAGAAGATAATTTCGACGCCTTAAGCTTGCAGCTTTTTTCAAAAATTTCTGGTCAGGATAGTTCAGTCATGATCCCGGATAATTTTATGCAAAAAATAAATAAAAGACAAAATCTTAATGATAATCCTGGCGTGGCTAAAAAAATCTTAAATCTTTTGAGCTCTAATCAGGAAAATTCGTTATCGGCAGTTTATCGGTCAACCTTAGAATCGTTAGTTAAAGATATTTCCTTCTCCGGAAATTTAGTTTTTGATGCAAAATTACTGCGTGATAATTATTACTATATAATTTTAACTTTACTCTCCACGGATTTAGATAAAGATAGCTTAGGCCTGGTGATTACGGTTTTAGAAAGTCAATTACCCGGCATCTTTCAGGATAATGCTCTGGATTTTTTAAAAGATCTTTGGCGAGCTTTGACAATCCGTAAAAAAGAGCGTTTGGAGGTATTGCTTAATTTTGAAAAAAAGTTTGCGATGGTTGTGGAAAATAGAGTTTTAAACGCAGAGCTTAGCTCGGAGCAAGAGTTTCTACTGGATCTTATTATCGCTCCGAGCCAGAATATAAACTTTTATTTAGATAAAATATTTTCCGCTAAAAAAGTAGATAAACAGATTCTTAATTTATATTTAAGATTATTTGCTAACGAGCTGGGTATTTTTTATGAAAGGATAGAAGCTAAACTGCAGGATTTAGAGTTTTTATTTAGTTTGGTTAACGCGCTTAGCCAGTTGGAAGTTTTTAGAGTCGCGGTGATTTTAGAATATATTTATACTTCTGCCAATGAGCTTGTGAAAATTGAAGTTTTGAAAGCTTTGAAGAAAATGCGCAAGGTCAATGTGGCATTTTTAATGCGTCAATTAGATACAGCTTCCGTAACTTTAAAAAAAGAATTAGTTTCTGTAATCGTATTGGATCCTCAAGGGAAAGAAAAAGTTATCGGTTTGCTTTTAGGTCTTCCAAGCCCCTGGGGAAATAAAAATAAGATTATTATTGATAATTTACAGATAATTTATGCTTTAGATTTAAAAGAAAGCGCGTCGCAGATTAAAAAAATCTCCGCGCGGAGATTCTTTTGGAACAAGCAATTACGATTTGCTGCTAAAAAAATCTTAAAGGAGTGGGATGTTAATTGATATTGAAGTAGCTTTTAAAGGGTTATTGGCTTCTTTGCAGACTTTTAAGATGTATGGGCCAAAACATCCGATGTTTCACAAGTCTTTAGAAAAGGCTTATGCGGCCTGGAAGGACGCTTTTTTAAATCACGCAGAGATTACGATTGGTATCGTGGGAGAGGAGCTGGCTTTTGAAAAAGAAATTTTCTTTGATTTAAGCAAACTCTTGCGCCCGGCAATTCTTTATCTTAAAGAACGTAATATTGAAAAACTTACTTTCTTCGCGGGATTAAGCCAAGAAGAATTAGGAAAGTTTATTAATCTTATCGCTGGCCCGAAAGAAGATTTTCAGGGCGATCTTCAGGCGTTATTGAGTTCGGAAGCGATTCGAAATATTACCGTGGGT
>CAIVOB010000142.1 GCA_903907475.1 Candidatus Omnitrophota bacterium | reverse complement strand
TTCCTCCGGCAAGAATTGTCCCGCCTTTATAAGGAGGATAACAAGGATCCGGAACCAGAGCGAGATCTCCGGAATTTAAATAAGCTAACGGAAAATGAGCAATCCCCTCTTTGGAACCGATTAACGGCAGGACCTGCGTCTCGGGGTTTAATTTAACATTAAATCTCTCTTGATACCAAGTACTAATCGCCTGGCGTAACAACGGCATTCCTTGATCTAAAGCATAACGGTGGTTAGCCGGATCATGGGCCGCTAAATTCAACGCATCAATAATATGTTTTGGAGTAGGCTGATCCGGATCTCCAATCCCTAAATCAATAATGTCTCTGCCTTCGGCACGGGCCCGGCGTTTAGCCTTATCAATTTCTAAAAATAAATATGGCGGCAACTCATTTAGCTTTTTCGAAGTTTTAAATTCCACGATTGTCTCTCCTCTATGTACCATGAGCTACGAGCTAAGAGCTACGAGCTAAGAGCTACGAGCTAAGAGCTACGAGCTAAGAGCTACGAGCTATGAGCTCGCTAACACATCCTGCATCGTATACAGTCCAGCACTCTGGCGCGCCACCCATTTCACCGCTTTTAATGCGCCCACCACAAATAAATCCCGCGTATGTGCCTGGTGCCGAATTTCAATACGCTCGGAATTACCACAAAAGATAACCGTATGATCACCGAAAATATCACCGAGACGCAAAGCATGCACTGGAACATCCTTTTGAATCACCTGTTTGATAACTTCGGCCATTTTTTTAGCCGTGCCGCTAGGAGCATCTTTTTTTAATTTATGATGCGCTTCAACAATTTCCACGCTATAATCCGGGCCTAATCTTTTGGCAATCTCCGGCAGAATCGAAAATAAAACATTAACGCCGATCGACATATTCGGTGAAAAAACAATCGGAACGATCTTGGCAATCTCCTGAACTTTATCAACCTGTTCGGAGCTTAAACCCGTCGTACCCAAAACCAACGGTGTTTTATATTTAGCCACATAATCCAAATGCTCGCTTACAGCTTCCGGTAAAGTAAAATCCACCAGCACATCAACCAACAATAACCCATCTAAATTTGAAGACACTTTTAATCTTCCCAGATCTTTACCAATTAAAGGAGTGCCTTTTTTCTCTAACGCTAAAGTAACTTCCAATTCTTTATCCTGGGAAGCCAATTCATAAATCCGCCGCCCCATTTTTCCGCAAGCACCCGTAATCCCTAGCTTAATCATATTTACTCCTTGATAAAATTTTAAGCTTTCAATAAACCGTAATCCTGCAAAGCTTTTTTCAGCTTAGCAGTATTATCCTGGCTCATTGCCGCCATCGGTAAACGTAATCCCGGCTCACACATCCCCAATAAACCCATCGCAGTCTTAACCGGAACCGGATTAGTCTCCAGAAAAACGGCTTTAATCAAAGGCAAAAGCTTATAATGCAATTTTTGAGCTTTGAGTAAATCACCGTTTTCAAAAGCTTGGACTAAATCCGCCACATCCCGGGGCACGATGTTAGCCACGACCGAAATAATTCCCGTGCCGCCGATACTTAAAACCGGTAAAGTTAATGCATCATCTCCGGAAATTAAAGCAAAATTTTTCGGACAAAGCAATTTAATGCGCGACATCTGGTCCAAGCTGCCGCTGGCTTCCTTAACCGCCACGATATTCTTACAATCCTGCGCCAAGCGCGCAATCGTCTCCGGCTCGATATTTACCCCAGTGCGTCCGGCAATATTATAAAGGATAATCGGTATTTTCACTGATTGCGCAATCGCTTTAAAATGTTCATATAATCCAGACTGCGTTGGCCGGTTATAATAAGGAGAGACCTGTAAAGAAGCGTCTGCGCCTTGCTGGGCCGCAGCTTGCGTTAAAGCAATCGCCTCAGCGGTGGAATTAGATCCCGTGCCGGCAATTACCGGAACGCGGCCCTTAACCTGTTCAATGGTCACCTGAATTACTTTTTCATGCTCCTGAAAATCTAAAGTCGCCGATTCCCCGGTTGTGCCGCAAGGGACAATACCGCTAGTTCCGTTTTTAATCTGAAAATCAATCAACTCCCTTAATTTTTTTTCATCCAGTTTACCATTATGAAAAGGCGTCACAATGGCAACAATTGAGCCCTTAAACATAACATTCTCCTTTGTAAACTATTTTTGCGCTTCCCTTTAACCAGACATTCTCAAATTTATCCCCCTGGCGCCGAAAAGAAACTTCCAGGATTTCACCGCTTTGAGTCCGCACCTTTACTTTATCCTGCAAATTATTTTTTAAAGCCCAAACTAAAGCCGCCGCAGTACTACCGGTACCACAAGCCAATGTCTCACCCTCAACGCCTCTTTCGTAAGTACGGATACAAATTGAATCGCCCGTAAGCGGCTCCACAAAATTAACATTCGTTCCCTGAGGCGCAAAGATTCTATGAT
>CAIVOB010000141.1 GCA_903907475.1 Candidatus Omnitrophota bacterium | reverse complement strand
GGCCTCTCTCATCAAATTTAATAATTCGTCGCTTCTAAAACTGGAAATATAAATCACTCGGGCCCGGCAAAAAAGAGGCGTGATGAGCGTAATCATAAACGGATAAGCATGATACAAGGGTAATATCGAGATGAAAATATCCTGATCCGAAAAGAGCCTTAGCTGATCAATACTTTGAAAATCAGAACAAATATTCTTATGCGTTAGAATTACGCCTTTTGGCGCGCCAATAGTCCCTGAGGTATAAATAAGCGAAGCAGTATCTTCCTCCAAGACCTCTGGCCAGACCACACCTTCGGTAGATGTTAATTTAACCTGTGCCAAACCAATGAGGTTATCCTTTTCTACCTCCAAATCCAGGATCACAATTCTCTTCAGTTTGCTTTTTATTTTTTCAAAATTCTTGGCCTGAAAAACGGCGCGAGAAACAAATATAACTTTTGCAGAACAATCATTGATGAGATTTTCTATTTCTTGCTCCGTCAACTGTGGATCTAAAGGAACGCAAGCAAGGCCCGCGGCTACGATGCCTAAATAAATGATTGCCCATTCCGGGCGATTTTCTAAGCAGATCGCCGCAAACTCTCCCTTTTTAAAACCTTCTTTAATAAGAAACGCGCTTATCCTCAAAGAGAGATCTTCTATTTGTCCGTATGTCCACCTCTCCCAAAGTGAACCTTTTTTTATTTGCAAGCATACCCGGTCCGAAAATTGAGAAGCAATCTTCACAAATATTTTATGGATAACTAAATTTTCTTTTTTTACTAACGTTTCCAAAAACCAGCTTTTTACTTCTACGACGAATTGCTTAGAATAATCCCGCATCAAATATTCCGCGTGCGGCCCATTTTTAATCAGGACGATTTTCTTGGCCCCATTTGCCTTTTGATATAAAGCCCGAGAATGCCAAGGCCTAATTACCCAATCCCGGCTACCATGAATAAACATAATCGGAATAGTAATCTTGGCGACATTATTAATCGGCTTCTCTTTGCCCAACCAAAACGGCCCCGGCCGCACTCCCTTACCAATTTTTCCCTTAGGATCTAATAAAATATAGGCCGCATCATTTTTCCAGTCTAACGCCCAGACCCAATAATCGATCCGCGACATATTCGACGGCGCGCTAACACAAATAAAACTATCCACGCGCGAATCATTTGCCAAAACATTAATACTGATGCTTGCTCCCACCGAAAAAGCGATCAATCCAACCTGAGAGTATTGTGGAGCGATAAAATCTAAAACCGCGCGCAAATCATTTCCTTCCCTACTCGTCCAGGTAAACCTGCCGCTACTTTTGCCATGTCCCCGAAAATCAAACATAAAAACATCATACTCTCCACTCAACTCTTGCGCTAACTGCTGCAAAACGACGCACTCTTTACTATTATAATAACCATGCGCGATAATGACCACCGCTTGAGAGCCGTGCTTAAAATGCTGGAATGATATTTTCTGATGATCAACAGTGGTAAGCGTGCCACAAACTACCGAGGAGATAACTGCGCTAAGGCCCGGATCTTTCATCTTACCTAT
>CAIVOB010000140.1 GCA_903907475.1 Candidatus Omnitrophota bacterium | reverse complement strand
GATCTTAATCAGGCTTATAAGGTAAAGGCTAATACCGTAAAACCTGTGAGTCAGGATAATGGAGGGGATATCGTTACTAGTAACAATATCTCATATTTAAGGGAAATTTATCGGAAATTTAGTACTGGAGGATTTGCCCAATTCGGAGAAGAGGGGTTCCTTAAGATGAGTTCTTTAAGTACGGATGGCTATTTGTGCAGCCGGGTTGGCGAAAAAATCGGATTTGGGCATGAAGGGGAGAGTTTGCTTTCGATCGGGGTGGGTTTAGGTGCAGTGGAACATTATTTGACCAAAGAATATTCGATGCAAGTAACCGGGATAGATATAACAAATGAATTGTTAGCAGTAATTAAATCTAGGATGGCAATAAATGTTATCTGCGGAGATGGAGAATATTTACCGCTTAAGGACAATGCTTTTGATAATATTTGTTTCTTCGAGAGTATTGGCCATCTGGATGTTCCAAAGGCCCTGACAGAAGCGCGGCGGGTTTTAAGAGCTAACGGAATATTACATTTAACGACATATTCTAAAGCTGCTAGCTTATCCGCGCGGTACGGGTATGTTAAATATAACGATCAGGAGTTAATAAAAATTATAAATAGCAATGGTTTTAATAATATAAAATCGATTTATTTAGTAAGAAATACTTATTTTTATCTTTCTGCTCAAAAATCACAAATTACACAAGATAATGGCGGGAAAATAGAAATATCCCAAAGTTATCATAGAATTGCGCAGTCCCTTAGATATTATATTTTTCCTATTAAGTTTGGGATGCGCCTGCTTCAAGATGTAAGCGCGAAGCATTTATTTACTGTTGTGTCGAATTTATTAGTAAACACATTTATACTGGCAGGGGTTAAAAGAATCGCGTTGCAGAAAAAACTGAAATATCCTTTACCCTCTTATACATCTTTTGATATTACCAATCAATGTAATTTGAACTGTTTTGGCTGCTATGTTAAAAAAAATACGCAAGTAATTTCAGAAGAATTAATGCATAAAATAGTAGCTCAATCTAAGGATTTAGGTATCTCTTTAATCGGGATATATGGCGGTGAACCGCTTAATCCGCGTACTAGAGAAATGGTTTTTCGGTTAGCTAAATCATACCCTGAAATGGAAATAGCTATTTGTACGAATGGTACCTACATTGATTCTAGCCTTGCTAAAAGAATCGTTGAGCAGAAAAACATTTTTCTTATGGTTAGTTTGGATGGTTTTGAAAGCCTTAATGATGGCAGAAGAGGCAAAGGGGTGTTTAATAAAGTTGTCCAAGCCATGGATGAGCTTAAAAGCAGAAAAGCTTTTTTCGGAGTATCTACTACTGTTACAAAAGCTAATCAGGCAGAAGTGTTTACAGATAATTTTGTAGAATTTGTTGCTGGTCAAGGAGCGGTGTTTCTTTATTACTGCCCGTTAATGATAAATATTGAAGGAAGACAGATGCTGCCTGATATGGATAAATATGCACAAGCATTATCTGGAATTAGGGATCGCGGCCTGACAAATAGGATATTTGTTTTTGACAACGCATTAGGTAATATTACGACTTCTGATATTAGAGAAAAAACAGAATTACATGTTGATGTTAATGGGAATGTAACGCTGCAAAGAGGAAAGAATATTATTGTGGGCAATTTAAAGGAGGAAACATTAAAAGATATCGCTTTGAAAAGAGAAACTAAGTTATTGCAGGCGTTTAAACTTAAATTAGGGCCATTATCGATAGGTAATCCCGCGAATTTAAAAGAAGTACAGGCATTCCAGCAGAAGATTTTACCGCTTAACCAGCGGTATGTAGACCGCAGAGTTGTTTTAAGTAGAGATAACGGTGGAATAGGTCTGCCAGAATGTGCTTTTAAGCTTTTGGAAGCACTAAGTAGAAATAATTTTAATACCCAGGGAGCATTTTTAGTTTTAAGTGACCTTAGAGAAATAATGAATGACAGATCTTTAGAATGGTTTGAGGCGGCGGTTAATTTAGGGCTGGATTTATTCAATTGCGGGATTATGCCGTGCCCGATTTTAGAATATGGCGTGCCTTTGGCAATAATTGGCTCTAAGTATGATATTAAGCAATATATTAAAAATATTGAGTATTTAGAATTATGGGCGATTGAGATTGGAGAAATTTCTTGGGAGAAGGAAAATAAAGAGCGTAAAAAACCAGGGCAACTTGTAACGTATTCCTTCT
>CAIVOB010000139.1 GCA_903907475.1 Candidatus Omnitrophota bacterium | reverse complement strand
AATTTAGAGTGGGCCAAGCTTGCCGTGCAAGATGTAAGCCAAATTATCGCGATTCAAAAATTAGGTAAAGAGATTGCTAAAAAATATGAGAACGTTCTTTTTTTAGGAATCGGAGGTTCGTATTTGGGTTTAAAAGCTGCTCAGGATGCGCTCGGTGCGCCATATTATAATGAATTTAAAACTCTAAGAAAGAAATTACCACGTATCTATTTAGAGGGTAATAATTTGGACCCTGATACATTACAAGTGCTCTTAAAAAATCTTAACGCGAAAAAAACTTTTGTCGTGGTAATTTCTAAATCCGGAGAAACCACCGAAACTAAGGTGGCTTTAATGATTGTAGAGGCTTGGCTGAAAAAAGTTTTAGGCGCTAAGTACGGACGGCAGATTTTTGCGATTACTGATCCGGAATCCGGTGCATTAAGAAAAAGAGTAAATTCTGAGCAGGAAAAAGATGTTTTAAGTTTCCGTTCTTTACCGCTTTTCAAAGGCGTCGGGGGAAGATTTTCGGAATTAAATATGGGGCTTTTACATCTGGCGCTTGTTGGAATAGATATTCAAAAGGTATTTGCCGGAGCTCAGGATATGTTTGCGCGTTGCAGTCAAAAAGAGATCCTCAAAAATCCGGCTTATCTTTATGCTTTGTTACAGACGATTCTTTACCAAAAGAAAGGTAAATCCTTGGCGATATTAATGCCTTTTTCTCAGACTCTTAAATCTACCGCCGATTGGTACGTGCAGCTTTTAGCGGAAAGTTTAGGGAAGAAATATCATCGTAAAATTGAGGTAGATCGAAATGGGGTAGAAAGCTGGGAGGCGGATAAGGAAAATTTATTTAATCGCGGCCGCACGCCGATTGCCGCAGCCGGTACTAATGATTTGCATTCTATTCAACAAAATAATGTTGAGGGAGAAAATAATAAGGTGGTTACTTTTATCCGGGTGGAAAAGTTTAAGACGGATCTTAAAGTTCCTGGTATAGGGGACTTGCTTTCCGGGAGGCAATATAGCCAGTTAATGCAGCTAGCGCAGGAAGCTACGGAGTGGGCGCTGGTAAATGAGCAGCGGCCGAATTGCACGATTATTATGCCCGAAGTTGATGCTTATCATTGGGGGGCATTGTTATTTTTCTTTGAGATGGCTACTGCTTTTGAAGGTGAATTGCTTAACGTTAATGCTTTCGATCAACCGGGAGTTGAAGGCTACAAAAATTATATGTATTATAAATTAGGCAAGCCGGGCATCGCGCCAGAAATTGCCGGTGAGATAAAAAGCAAGCCATTAATTAAAAAATCTGAATATTTATTATAATTTAATTAGCGGGTGACACGGAGGCGGGTCCCATTTTCGCACGGAGCCGATAAGGCGAGTACGAAAAGGGTGCCGCAGTGGCAGGACCCGCTAATTTTGTAATCAAATATGCTAAAAATAGGCAATTTAAAATTAAAATCTAATTTGATTCTTGCCCCGATGGCCGGGATCACAGATTTACCATTTCGCATGCTCAACCGTAAATTCGGGGCAGAGTTAGCGTTTGTGGAGATGATTAACTGTCGCTCGATTAGCCACGCTAGCCGCCGTACTAAGCAAATGCTTGCGACTTTGCCTAAAGATAAACCTTTAGGTTTACAGGTATTAGGATGCGAAGAGCAATATATTTTAAAAGCTTTGGAAGTATTACGTAATTATAAATTTGATCTTTTAGATTTTAATGCGGCTTGTCCGGCTAAAAAAGTGGTGCGCAGAGGAGAGGGTTCAGGATTATTACGTGAACCAAAAAAATTTACTAAATTATTAAAATTAGTGGTGAAAAATTCCTGGCTCCCGGTAAGTGTTAAAATCCGTTCTGGGTGGGACAAAGATTCAGTGAATGCCCGGGAAATTGCTTTATTAGCCCAAGATTGCGGTGTGGATGCTTTGTTTATTCACGGCCGCACTAAAACTCAAGGGTATAGCGGGCAGGTAGATTATGATGTTATTCGGGAAGTAAAAAAAGTATTAAAAATTCCCTTAATTGCCAGTGGGGATGTTTTTTCTAATATTTTGGCTAAAAAAATGATTGATGAAACCGGATGTGACGGCCTGGCAATCGCCCGCGGATCCCTGGGCAATCCTTGGATCTTTAAAGAAATAAGTGAGTATTTAAAACATGATAAGATTATTAGCCGTCCGCAGAATGAAGAAGTGGCGCGGATTATGTTGGAACATTTGGATGCGAGCGTAAGTTTTTATGGAGAAAGAAACGGTGTGATAATTTTTCGTAAATTTTATAGCTGGTACACTAAGGGATTGCGTAAGGTGCGAACTTTAAGGGAAAAATCTTCCAGGGTAAGGACTAAGGTCGAAATAGAGAAAATCATAAAAGAGGCGTTCAGTATTTAATTAGGGACAGACACTAATTATTGGAGAGAAAAAGATTCCGCTTCGTAAAATATGCCAAAATTATTCTAATAATTTTGGCATACTCAGCGGAATTTGTTCGCGGGCGCTTACGCTATAACTTACCTCACGCTTTGCGTTCGGTAAGTTATCCGCTCACAAACAAAAAAGCCCCGTAAGTTCCCGGGGTTTTCTTGTAGGTGATAGGCCTAATAGCTTTCGCTATCGTTCCTAGCCTCCTTGTTGTGTGTTATCTCTTTCCAACATTGTAAGTATGCCATATAAATTACTAAATTTCAAGTCCCCCTAAAAAATATTTTATAGTATAATATCCATATGGCAGAGAATACTTCTATCCAATATCTTAAAGGCATCGGCCCGGCGCGCGCAAAAAGTTTTGCGTCCTGCGGTGTTTTGACAATCGAGGATTTATTGTATTATTTTCCCCGGCGTTATGAAGATCGCACTAATTTTGCCAAAATATCTGAATTAAAATCCGGCCAAATTTATACCATTAAGGCGCAGCTTCTTACCGGCGGCCAGCGGAACTCCTGGAGAAGGAAAAGGTTTAGTATCACCGAAGCTTTATTTTATGATGGTACGGGTAAATTAAATTGCGTTTGGTTTAATCAACCGTATTTAAAAGAATATCTTAAGTCCGGCGTTTCTTTAATTCTTTATGGCAAGGTGGAGATTTATAATGGCCGGTTGCAGATGAATAATCCGGAGTTTGAGTTTTTAGACGGAGAAGAGGAGGGCTCTTTAAATATTAGCAGAATTGTTCCTGTCTACCGGCTACCGAAAGGATTTTCGCAAAGGGGTCTGCGCCAGGCAGTGAAAAGCGCTTTGGATGAATTTATTCCTAAGCTTGGTGATTGCCTTACTTTTGATTTGCGCGCGCGTCATAATTTTTTAAATCTTGCCGAAAGTTTGCTTAATATTCATTTTCCTCATAGCTTAGATTTACAGCAACAAGCTTATGCACGTTTAAGTTTTGAAGAATTTTTTATTTTTCAATTGCCTTTGGTTTTAAGAAAATTAAGGCGTAAAGAAAAGCAGGGGATTGCGCATAATGTTAGCGGAGGTTTAAGTCGGGCATTTATTGCGCAGTTGCCTTTTGTTTTAACACACGCTCAAGAAAAAGTCATTGCCGAGATTAAAGAAAATATGGCCTCGCCTCAAGCGATGCAGCGCTTAATTCAGGGGGATGTTGGTTCCGGGAAAACCGTGGTGGCGCTGGCGGCTTGTTTATTAGCTTTAGAGGGGGGTTATCAAGCGGTCATTATGGCTCCTACGGAAATTTTAGCGCGTCAACATTATGAGAAAATTGTGACGCAATTATCAGCATTAAATTTTAGGGGAAGTAAATTGCGCGTGGAGTTGTTACTCGGCCAGGATAAGAATAAGGAAAAGATGCATCAGGAGATGGCTGGCGGAAAAATCGATTTAATAATTGGAACGCACGCGCTTTTACAGGAGGATGTAGTTTTCGCGAATTTAGGTTTGGTGGTGATTGATGAACAGCATAAATTTGGAGTGGGGCAAAGGGCGCTTTTACCCAAGAAGGGTAATAACCCTGATATTTTAATTATGACCGCAACTCCCATCCCGCGCACACTTGCGATCACTCTTTATGGAGATTTGGATATTTCCGTGATTGATGAGCTTCCTCCCGGCCGCCTGCCGGTAAAAACGTTGCATTTTACATCTCAGCAAAAAGACCAAGGTTTTGCTATATTAAAGCATGAGCTTAAAAATCAACGTCAGGGATATATTATTTATCCCGTGATTGAGGAGTCTTATGCATTAGATATTGCTGGAGCCAAGAAGATGTTTTTAGAGCTGCAGAAGGGGGAGTTTAAGGATTATCGTTTAGGTTTGATCCATGGAAGACTTAAACAATCTGCGCAAGATGCCGTGATGAAAAAGTTTAGAAATGGCATACTCGATCTTTTGATTTCAACTACGATTCTAGAAGTTGGTATTGACATTGCTAACGCCACCTGTATGATTATTGAATCAGCGGAGCGTTTTGGTTTAAGTCAATTACATCAGTTACGGGGTAGAATCGGTAGAGGGTCGTTACAGTCGTATTGTTTATTAATCTCAGATGCTCCGACTGAAGAGTCTCAAGCCAGATTAGAGGCAATGGTGTTAACTGCCGATGGCTTTAAAATTGCTGAAGAAGATTTGAAGATTCGCGGGCCGGGAGAGTTTTTTGGCCGGCGTCAACATGGATTAGCAGAGTTAAGAATCGCAAATCCTTTAGCGCAAATGCATTTGCTTAAGAGTGCCCGTGAAGAAGCGCTAAAAATATTAACGGCGGATCCGAATTTGGCGGATCGGACGCACCAATTGTTAAAAAAGAAGCTGCTGCGCAGTTTTCCAGAGTATGAGAAGTTAGTATTAGTAGGATAGCTTAGTTGTTAGTTTAGTTTTTAGTTAGACTGACAACTGACAACTGACATGCGGATCACGACAGGAAAATACCGTAATCGTAAATTACATATGCCCCGGGGTATTCGTCCGACTCAGGACAAGGTGCGTAAGGCGATTTTTGATATTCTTGGGGATATTGAAGGGTTAACTTTTTTAGAGATTTATGCCGGATCCGGGGCAGTAGGGTTTGAGGCGCTTTCCCGGGGAGTAAAAGAGTTGACTTTAGTGGAAAGTAATCCCAACTCCATGGATGTAATTAAGAAGAATATTGAGCTGCTTAAGGCAACGGCTTGCATTCTTTATTACCTTGATGCGGAGAATGCGGTTAAGGTGATAGCCGCAAGTAAAGGCAGTTTTGATATTATATTCTTTGATCCGCCATATCGCAGGGATATGGCAAAAAAAATCTTGCAAACCCTAGAGGGTTATGATATATTAGCGCCCAATGGTTTAATCGTGGTGCAGCATTCTAAGGTGGAATTATTGCCTAAGGATAGTAAAAAATTTGCTTTAATTAAAGAAGCCAAGTACGGTGATACCTGGCTTTCAATTTTTAGGAAGAAAGAGTAAAGATGTGCCAAATTGCTTTGTATCCTGGAACATTTGACCCGGTAACTAACGGTCATATTGATTTAATTTGTCGGGCGCATGCCATTTTTCAGGATGTGATTGTCGCCGTTGCTCCGAATCCGCATAAAAAACCGATTTTTAGCGTGCCGGAAAGAGTGGCGATGCTTAAAAAGGCCACTGCGGATATGGACGGAGTGAGAGTGACGCATTTTGACGGATTAGTGGTGGATTTTGCGCATAAAATGAAAGCGCGCGTTTTGGTGCGCGGATTGCGCATGCTTTCGGATTTTGAATATGAATTTCAAATGGCATTAACTAATCGTAAATTAGCCGGTGATGTGGAAACGATCTTTTTAATGCCGCATGAATCTTATAGCTACCTTTCGGCGAAATTAATTAAAGAAGCAGGCAGCTTGGGCGCGGATCTTTCAGATTTTGTTCCGGATTTTGTCGGAGCGGCTTTACGGAAGAAATTACGCCCCAGGAAGTAGGCTTTTAACATATTAATGAAGATACTTATTAATCAGGTTCCTCCGGAGGGGTTGTTTTTAGAAGAAGAGGTTAGCCCCTTAGAACTTGATTTAGAAACAGATTTAATTAAACTTGGTTCAGCGCTTAAGGTTAAGGGGCAAGTAAATCGTTTTACTAACGCTTTGAGCGTAAAATTAAATCTTCAGGCTTTGTTGCAATTTACTTGCGCGCGTTGTTTAGAGAGTTTTGAGCGGAAGTTAAATAAAGATGTGCAATTTAATTTTTCCGTAAATCAAGGCGAGAGTTTTATTGATTTAACTTCAGATTTAAGAGAAGAAGTGATGTTGGATTATCCGATAAAGCCGTTGTGTGATTTAAAATGCCAAGGGCTTTGTAAGGAATGTGGTAATAACTTAAACCAAGGAGGATGTAACTGTGGCTCTACCTAAGAGGAAACATTCAGCGCAACGCGGCAGAAAACGCCGGACACATTGGAAGCTTAAAAAGACGAGCCTTAATACTTGTCCGCAATGCAAGCAATTGAAATTGCCCCATCATGTTTGTTTGGTCTGTGGATATTATGATGGCCGCCAAGTAGTCGAAATAAAAATTAAAGAGAAGAAAAAGAAATCTCGCTAAACTATAAAGGATGGTTCAATGAAAATCGTCGTTGATGCTATGGGCGGGGATTATGCTCCTGGCGTAGTGATTGATGGTAGTTTAGAAGCAGTCAAAGAGTATGATGTTGAGGTGATCTTAGTGGGAGATCAGCCGAAAATTGAAGCTCTTTTAAAGCAGGCTAAATATAACGGTAATAAAATTTCGGTGCAGCACGCTTCTGAAGCAATTGAAATGTGTGAATCTGCGGCTACGAGCGTGAGGCGCAAAAGAAACTCTTCGATTGTTCTCGGTTTGAATCTGGTAAAAGAAGGCAAAGCGGATGCTTTTTTTAGCGCCGGGAATACCGGAGCAGTGGTTTGCGCGGCGACTTTAGAATTAAGGCTTTTACCCGGGATTGAACGCCCGGGGATTGGGATTGTTACTCCGACTTTAAAAGGGGTGTCTTTGGTAATTGATGCCGGAGCAAATATTGATCCTAAACCGACGCAATTATTACAATATGGGATTATGGCGGACGCGTATTGCAAAAATATTTTAAATAAAGTTAATCCTAGCGTGGGACTTTTAAATATCGGAGAAGAAGAAAAAAAGGGTACGGATTTTTTACGCGAGACCTATGAGTTATTAGAAAAGAGCCGGTTGAATTTTATCGGTAATGTTGAAGGCAAGGATCTTTTTAGCGGAAAATGCGATATTATTGTTTGTGACGGCTTCGTGGGCAATGTGGCTTTAAAAGTTTCTGAAAGCGCCGCGGAAGCAATGCAGACATTTTTAAAACGTCATCTCCTGAGTAATATCTGGGGTAAAATCGGTTTAATTTTTATGATGCCCAGCCTCAAGCGTTTTAAAAAAGAAATTGATTACGCGGAATATGGCGGAGCGCTTTTGCTGGGTGTTAATGGGGTAGTAATTATTGGTCATGGGCGTTCTAACAAGAAGGCAATTAAGAATGCTATTCGTGTGGCTAAGGAAGAGGTTGAACGGCAAGTTAATACTAAAATTTTAGAAGCGATAAAATAAGGGAAATTATTGAAAAAGGTCGGGATTATCGGGGTAGGCGAATACCTTCCGGAAAAAATACTTACGAACGCTGATTTAGAGAAAATTGTCGATACTTCGGATGAGTGGATTACGACGCGGACCGGAATTAAAGAGCGACATGTCGCTGCCAAAGGCCAGGCAGCTTCCGATTTAGCATTACCGGCTAGCATCCAGGCTCTAAAAGACGCGAAAATTAATCCTGAAGATTTAGATTTAATCGTGGTCGCCACAATTACCGGTGACATGCCTTTTCCTTCCGTGGCCGCAATTTTACAAGATAAATTAGGAGCTAAAAAAGCCGCTTGTTTTGATCTCTCGGCAGCTTGCGCCGGGTTTGTGTATGGAATTTCCGTCGCGCAGCAGTTTTTAGCTTGTGGTACTTATAAAAATGCTTTAGTGGTCGGGGTTGAGGTTTTGACTTCCGTGACAGATTGGCAGGATCGTAATACTTGTGTTTTATTTGGAGATGGCGCGGGGGCGGTAGTTTTGACGGAAGTAAAAGAAGGGGGAATTATTTCTACTTATTTGGGCTGCGATGGTTCAAAAGTGGGAATTTTAAATTTACCTGCCGGTGGTTCACGGCTGCCGGCAAGCGCGGAAACCGTAAAAAATCGCCAGCATTTTCTTAAAATGCAGGGTAATGAATTATTTAAAATCGCGGTTAACACAATGACTAAAGCCGCGGAAGTTGTTTTAGCGCAGGCCAAGATGACTTTTGCGGATATTGATTTAATTATTCCGCATCAGGCTAACGCGCGCATTATAATGGCGGTGGCGAAGAAATTAGGTATTCCGGAAGAGCGGGTTTATTTAAATATTGAAAGATGTGGTAATATGTCTAGCGCTTCTACTGTTACCGCGCTTTGTGAGGCGGTGCGAGAAGGAAAGGTTAAGCGCGGAGATGTGATTCTTTTAGATGCTTTTGGGGCGGGTTTAGTTTGGGGCGCCTGTATTATTAAATGGTAGGCTACCTTTTTGCCGGACAGGGCAGCCAGTATGTTGGCATGGGCCAAGATTTAAGTGCTGCTTTTCCCGAAGCCCAGGAAATTTTTGATCAAGCGAATAAAATTTTAGGGTTTTCTTTGAGCGAGCTTTGTTTTCGGGGCCCGTTAGATGTATTAACGAAAACTAATAATTGTCAGCCGGCAATTGTTGCCACGACGATTGCTAGTTGGCAAGCCTATAAAAGTAAACATCCTCAGATAGATGGATATATGGCAGGATTAAGTTTAGGAGAATATTCTGCTTATGTTGCTGCCGGGGCGCTAAAATTTGAAGACGCGATTAGTTTAGTGCGCCAAAGAGGCGAGTTTATGGAGGAGGCCGCTCTTAAATATCCGGGAAAAATGCTTTCTGTGATTGGGTTAGATTTAGTAAAAGTGCGGGAAATTTGCGCGCAATTAGGGACTGAGGTTGCCAATATTAATTGTCCCGGGCAGATTGTTATTTCTGGAACGCCTTTGGCAATTTCTCAAGCGCAAGAATTAGCTAAGGCGCAAGGTGCGAAACTGGCAGTTATTTTAGAAGTAAGTGGAGCATTCCATTCTTCTTTCATGGCGGAAGCTTCATTAAAACTTGCCCGCGAGTTAGAAAAAATAAATATTCTTAAGCCTAAGTTTCCGGTCGTGAGTAATGTTAGCGCTCAGATTACGTTTGATCCGGCAGAAATTAAACAAAATTTAATTAAGCAGGTAGCTTCAAGCGTGCTTTGGGAAGATTCGATAAGGTTAATTCTCTCTAAAGGAGTGAGCAGCTTTATCGAATTTGGCCCGGGAAAAGTGCTTAAAGGATTGTTGCGTCGGATCGATAGTAATGCTCGAGTTACCAATATTGAGAAAAAAGAGGATATTGCGGGTAGTTAGTAGGTAGGGTGATATACTATCTACTCTAATATAGCTTAAAACAGGGAGGATGTAATGAAATTAACAGCTAAGGTCGCCTTGATTACTGGGGGAGCAAGAGGGATTGGCCAAGCGATTGCTTTAACTTTCGCAAAAGCCGGTGCCAATATTGTTGTTGCAGACGTCAACTTAGAGATTGCTCAGAAAACCGCTTTAGAAATTGAGAATTTAGGAGTAAAAGCTTTGGCTCTAGAGATGGATGTTACAAACTATGAGAAGGTCGAAGATGGAGTAAACAAAATTCTTGACAAAATGGGAAAGGTTGATATATTAGTTAACAACGCTGGAATTACCAAAGACAATCTTATAATGAGAATGTCTCCAGCGGATTGGGACGCAGTGATTAATGTGAATTTAAAAGGCACTTTTAATTGCATAAAAGCTGTTTCCCGGCCGATGGTTAAACAACGTAGCGGTAGGATTATCAGTATCGCTTCGATTATCGGTTTAATGGGTAATCCGGGCCAGGCAAATTATGCCGCATCGAAAGCCGGAATAATCGCTCTTACAAAAACAGTAGCCAAGGAGTTGGCAAGCCGCAATATTAACGCTAATGCGGTAGCCCCGGGATTTATTCAGACCGAGATGACTGCGAAGCTTCCGGAAGATATTAAACAGAAGATGTTGGAAGCGATCCCGCTGGCGAAGTTAGGCACTCCACAGGATGTGGCGAATCTTTGTTTGTTTTTAGCAGCAGATGAGTCAAGTTATATAACCGGTCAAGTCGTGACAATTGATGGCGGCATGGTTATGGCTTAAAATGAATGACACCCCACGCTAATATGAATTGCGCGGGTGTGTGTCTCTACACAAGGAGGAAATAGAATGGCATCACAAGAGAAAGTAAAATCAATTATCGCAGAGCAGTTAGGTGTAAAACCTGAAGAGGTTACTCTTGAGGCATCATTTGTGGATGATTTAGGCGCGGATTCATTAGATACCGTAGAATTAGTAATGGCTTTAGAAGAGGAGTTTGGAATCGAGATTCCTGATGAGGACGCCGAAAAGATTACCACGGTTGGCGATGCCATCAAATATATTGATGAAAAAAGCGCTAAATAAGCAGCTGATTTAATAACAAGTTAATAATTTACCCCGCATGAATGGCTTTGGCGGGGTAAATTTATAATGAGGATTTAATTTAAGGGGTCGTATTTAATGAAAAAAAGAGTGGTCATTACAGGTTTGGGAGTTATTTCTCCGGTTGGCAATGATGTTACTTCTTTTTGGCAATCTTTAAAAGATGGCAAATGCGGGGTTGGCCCAATTACCAGTTTTGATGCTAAAGCTTTTGATTCGCGCATTGCCGCGGAAGTAAAGAATTTTGATCCTACCGCTTATGGAATTTCAATTAAAGATGTCAAACGTACCGCCAAGTTCGTGCAGTTTGCGGTCGCCGCTGCTAAGCAAGCAGTAGATTCATCGGGGCTGATTTTAGAGAATGAAGATCTTACCCGGATTGGAGTAATTATCGGTTCCGGTATCGGAAGTTTACATACCATTGAGGAAGAGCATAAGATTCTTTTGAATAAAGGGCCGTCAAGATTATCACCGTTTCTGATTCCGATGTTAATTGTTAATGAAGCCAGTGGATTAGTAGCGATTATCCATGGTTTTAAAGGGCCTAATTCTTGCGTCGCGACAGCTTGCGCTTCCGGTTCACACGCGATTGGAGAAGCTTACCGCACGATTCTTTATGGCGATGCGGATATTATGATTACCGGCGGAACGGAAAGCTGTATTGTACCTACTGCGGTCGGGGGTTTTTGCGCGTTACGGGCGTTATCTACTAGAAATGATGATCCTCAGAGGGCCAGCCGGCCGTTTGATAAAGAACGCAATGGTTTTGTTATGGCTGAAGGAAGCGGTTTGGTAGTTTTAGAAACTTTAGAACATGCTCAAAAAAGAAATGCCCCGATTATTGCTGAGATCGTGGGATATGGTTCAACTTGTGATGCTTATCATATTACCGCACCCGATCCTGATGGGCAGGGAGCAGCAGCAGCCATGACGATGGCCTTAAAAGATGCACAACTAAATCCGGAGCAGATTAATTATATTAATGCGCATGGCACTTCGACGAAACTTAATGATAAGATTGAAACTTTATCAATGAAGAAAGCTTTTGGCGCGCATGCTAAAAAGGTGATGGTTTCTTCGATTAAATCCATGACCGGGCATCTTTTGGGTGCGGCTGGCGGAGTAGAATTTGTTACCTGTTGTTTAACGATTAAAGACGGTGTTGTTCCTCCTACCATTAATTATGAATACCCGGATCCGGAGTGTGATTTAGATTATGTGCCTAATACCGCCCGTCGCGCGGATATTAACGCCTGCATGTCTAATTCTTTAGGGTTCGGCGGACACAATGCCTCTCTCATCGTAAAGAAGTTTAAATAATAAAAGACTTCTTAAAAAATTTAAAATAAAAATATGGGTTATACTTTAGCGGAAAAATTGTTATTAGCGCACTGTTCGCAAAAACAGATTAAGCCCGGTGAATTTATTCAAGCGCATGTGGATGTGGCTCTCGCTAATGATATTACCGCGCCGCTAGCGATCGCGGAGTTTAAAAAATCAGGTTTTAAGAAAGTTTTCAATAAAAATAAAATTGTTTTAGTTCCGGATCATTTTGCTCCGGCAAAAGACGCCAAAAGCGCTAATCAGTGCCAGGTGCTGGCAGATTTTGCTAAAGAGCAGGAGATAAAAAACTATTTTGAAGTTGGTTGTATGGGGATTGAACATGCGCTTTTACCGGAAAAAGGGATTGTTTTACCCGGTGATTTGGTGATCGGGGCGGATTCTCATACTTGTACTTACGGGGCATTGGGGGCGTACGCTACCGGGATGGGTTCCACGGATTTGGCGCGCGCTTATATTGACGGTCAATGTTGGCTTAAAGTTCCGCCGACAATTAAATTTGTTTTTCAAGGGAAATTAAATAAATGGGTTACCGGCAAGGACCTTATTCTTTATACGATTGGCCAGATTGGAGTTGATGGGGCATTATATAAAGTGATGGAATTTTGCGGGCCGGTGATTTCTAAATTAGGAATGGATGACCGTTTTTCAATGTGCAATATGGCAATTGAAGCCGGAGCGCGGGCCGGATTAATTGCTCCGGACGCCATAACTAAAAAGTACGTTGCTGCTTTTAAGCGCAAACCGAAATTTTATCAATCTGATAATGACGCGGTTTATGAGAAGATCTATACCTGGGACGTGAGTAAGCTTGAGCCGCAAGTCGCCTGTCCGCATTTACCCAGTAATGTTAGGCCGGCCAGGAGCTTAAAAAATATTAAGGTTGATCAGGTGGTAATCGGATCTTGTACTAATGGCAGAATTTCTGATTTACGGATTGCTGCTAAATTACTGAAAAATAAAAAAGTGGCGCGTGGCGTAAAATTAATTATTTTTCCCGCGACGCAAAAAATATATTTGCAGGCAGTAAAAGAAGGGCTGGCAGAAATTTTTGTGCGTGCCGGTGGAATATTTTCTACTCCTACTTGCGGGCCCTGTTTAGGCGGGCACATGGGAATTCTTGCGGATGGAGAAGTGGCAATTGCCACTACGAATAGAAATTTCTTAGGGAGAATGGGTTCGCCAAAGTCCTTTGTCTATTTGTCCAATCCGGCGGTGGCCGCGGCTTCCGCTTTGACTGGGAAAATTACGCATCCGGATAATCTCAAATGATAATAAAAGGAAAAGTACATAAATTTGGCAATGATATTAATACTGATGATATTATTGCCGCTAAATATTTAGTTTCGACTGATGCTGCGGAGCTGGGAAAGCATTGCATGGAGACGATTAATCCTAATTTTTCTCAGGCAGTCAGCCCCGGAGATATTATTGTGGCGGGTAATAATTTTGGCTGTGGTTCCAGCCGGGAACATGCTCCTTTGGCGATTAAGGGGTGTGGCGTAGCGGCGGTCTTGGCGAAAAGTTTCGCGGCGATATTTTTTAGAAATGCAATCAACATCGGCTTACCTTTTTTAGAGACTGCTCAAATTGAACAGATTAATCACGGGGATATGATTGAGATTGATTTAGCGACCGGGATCATTAAAAATATTACCCAGAATGAGAGTTATAAAACTCAGGCGTTCCCGGAGTTTTTACAGCAAATTGTTGCTAGTGGTGGTTTAATTAATTATATTAAGAAGAATAAAGTAAAATAATCGACAGAGGTCCTGACTCGTAATATGTAATAATATTTTTTATAAAAATATTATTACACTCGTCAGGATTTCGCTAGACAAAAAATTAAGGAGCTCAATGTACAAAATTGCAGTTATACCCGGTGATGGAACAGGTCCTGAAGTTGTTAATGAAGGATTAAAGGTTCTTGCGGTAGCGGCCAAGAAATTTGGATTTCAATATGAGACCAAAAGTTTTGATTTTAGCGGCCAAAGATATTTAAAGACCGGTAAACTTGTTGATGATGCCGATATTGCGGAGTTAAAAAAATATTCCGCGATTTATCTTGGCGCAGTAGGAGATCCTGAAGTTAAACCCGGTGTGATTGAGACCGGAGTATTGTTAAAATTAAGATTTGCTTTAGATCAGTATATTAATCTGCGTCCGGTAAAACTTTATAACGCGAATTTTTGCCCGCTCAAGGATAAAAAACCGGAAGATATTGATTTTGTGGTGGTGCGCGAGAATTCTGAAGGGTTATATAAAGGTATGGGTGAATTTCAGAATAAGAATACTAAAAATGAAGTTGCGATTCAGATTTCTTATAACACGCGTCAAGGCGTGGAACGTTGCATTCGTTATGCTTTTGAATTTACGCGCAAGCGTAACAAGCGTAAAAAATTAACACTGTGCGGCAAAACTAATGTTTTGACTTTTGCCTGGGATCTTTGGCAGCGTACTTTTAATGAAGTTGCTAAAGAATATCCGGACGTGGCCACTGACTATGCGCATGTTGATGCCACAACAATGTGGTTTGTCAAGAATCCGGAGTGGTTTGATGTGATTGTTACCGATAATATGTTTGGTGATATTATTACGGATTTAGGCGCGATGATCCAAGGTGGGATGGGGATTGCCGCAGGTGGAAATATCAATCCGCAAGGAGTATCGATGTTTGAACCAATTGGAGGACGCGCGCCGAAATATACCGGTAAGAATATTATTAATCCTTTAGCGGCGATTTGTGCCGTAGGAATGATGTTAGAGAATTTAGGTGAGGAGAAAGCCGGTAAAGCAATTGAGCAGGCAGTAATTAAATTGGTGGCTAAGGATATTAAATCTTTGGCCGCTGGTAAGATGGGTTATTCCACCACTGAAGTGGGGGATTTAATAGTTAAGAGTATATAGTTATTAGCGGGTGACACGGAGGCGCTTCCCATTTTTTTGCCCGCAGCCGCAGCGAGGACAAAAAAAGGGTGCCGCAGTGGCAGGACCCGCTAACTTTGAAAATTAATATATAGGAGCTTAAAAGATGAAAAAATATAATGTGGCGGTAATTGGTGCAGGGGTGGTGGGAGTGGAGATGCTGCGAGTTTTAAAGCAGCGTAAATTTCCGGTTAATAATTTAAAAGTTTTCGCCCGTTCTGCCCGGAATATCCAGGTTGATAATGATACTTACAGCGTGGAGCCGATTACAGCGGATGGTTTTTGCGGGATTGATATTGCTTTATTTGCCGGCACTGAAGGTGAAAAAGGCGCAGCCGTGACTTTTGCCGCCGAGGCGGTAAAAAGAGGGGCGGTAGTAATTGATAATGGCGCAGATTTTCGTATGGATAAAAATGTGCCGTTGGTCGTGCCTGAAGTAAACGGCAATGACGTGAAGAAGCATAAAGGTATTATTTCTAATCCTAATTGCTCGACGATTCAAATGGTGGTGGCTTTAAATCCGATCCATAAAAAAGTTGGGATTAAAAAGATCGTGGTTACTACTTTACAAGCTTCTAGCGGCGCGGGCAAAAGCGCGGTGGAGCAGTTAAATAACGAAATTACGCAGATCGTGCAGGGCGGATTTGGTAATTTGCAAGTTAATTTGACGCAGAAATCTATGCCCCAGCAATTGGCTTATAATTGCTTTCCGCATATTGGTAGTTTTGTCGAAGGTGATTATACCAATGAAGAATGGAAGTTGGTGCATGAGACGCATAAAATTATGCATGCTCCTAAGATTAAAATTTCTGCTACCACGGTGCGTGTGCCGGTAAGAACGGGCCACTCCGAATCGATTTATATTGAAACCGTTAAGCCCATCACTGCCCAGAAAGCGCGTGAACTTTTATCCAAGGCTCCGGGAATTGTGTTGCTGGATGAGCCTAAAAATAATATCTATCCTATGCCAAAAGATGTAGAAGGGCGGGATGAAACTTTTGTCGGGCGTATCCGTCAGGATGCTTTCGATAAAAAAGGTTTATGGCTTTGGGTTGTTGCCGATAATTTACGTAAAGGGGCAGCATCTAATGCCGTGCAAATTGCCGAATGCTTAATCTCAAACTCAAAATAGAGTATGATGGTACGCATTATCATGGTTGGCAGATTCAAAACGGTTTAAAAGCCCAAAAAACTTATCGTTCTAACAAAACTATCCAGAATGTTTTGCAACTTACCCTAAAGAAGATTCTCCAGGAGAACGTGCAGTTAACTGTCGCCGGTCGCACGGACGCCGGCGTGCATGCCTTAGGTCAAGTAGCGAATTTTAAAACAAATACCAAGCTATCTTTAACGCGTTTGCGCTGGGCAATAAACTGTTTATTGCCGGAAGATATCAAGGTTTCGCAAATTCAAAAAGTTCCTTTGAATTTTAATAGCCGTTTTTGTGCTAAATCTAAAGTTTATCGCTACACGATTTTAAATCGTAAATATTCTGCGGCACTTTTGGCAAAAAAAGTTTATTTTTTCCATTATCCTCTGAATATTAAATTGATGCGTCAGGAAGCCAAAGTCCTTTTAGGTAAACATAATTTTGCTGCCTTTGCCGCTCAGGATTCCCGAGAGAGAAATCCGGTGCGCAATATCAAGTCAATTAAGCTTATTACTAAAGGTGCGTTTGTTCAGATAGATATTCAAGCGGATAGTTTTTTATATAATATGGTGCGAAATATTGTTGGCACTCTTTTAGAGATTGGGCGAGGCCATTTTGAGCAAGGGACGATGTTAAGAATTTTAAAATCCCGGGAGCGCAGATTGGCAGGCCCGACTGTTCCTGCTCACGGGCTTTATCTTTTAAGGGTAAAATATTAAAATATGATTAAGCGCTATTTTTCTAAACAGTATAGTTGGGATTCGTTAAGCAAAATTATTATTTTTACTATTGCTGTTTTGCAGATCACGCGTTGGTTAATTTTGCCCCAATTTATGGATATTTATTATCATCTGCTTTCGGCCTGGGGATTTAATCAGGCTGGAGGGTATAGCGGGTGGGATTTTTGGCAATACGCTCCATTTGGTAGAGTTAATATTTATCCGCCGTTTTTTCAGTTATTTTTAGCGTCTTTATTGAAATTAGGATGCGGGCCGATCATTTTGGCTAAAATATTTGAAACTTTTACTCCGCTTTTATTTATTTTTGTACTTTGGAGATTTATACGTTTTCACTTTAATCCGGCATCGGCGTTTTTTACGCTCGTGGCTTGTGGTTCTTGCACCGCTTTTTATTTCTCATTAATTAATCACCTTCCTTCAACTTGGGCATTTATTTTTGGAATAACCGCTTTGAGTTTCTTGTTTCGAGCAAGAATATTACCGGCGATTTTTTTTCTCACGCTTTGTTTTTACACGCATATCGGGGTATCTTGGTTTTTTGGGTTAACTTTAGTAATTTATGCCCTTTATGATAAGGAGTATCGGCAAAAAAGTTTATTGATT
>CAIVOB010000138.1 GCA_903907475.1 Candidatus Omnitrophota bacterium | reverse complement strand
TGCTTTTAGCGGATTCGGTTGAGGCAGCCACGCGCTCCTTAAAGGATCCTACCCCGGCAAAAATTGAAGAAATCGTGCATAAAGTAATCAACAATAAATTTATTGATGGCCAGCTTGATGAATGTGAATTGACCTTAAAAGATATCGAAAAAATTTCCAGTATTTTTATTAAACTCTTAAGTGGAATCTACCATAGCCGGGTAAGTTATTCTTAAAAAAAATTGGAAATAACTTTAATCAATCTCCAAAAAAAATTACCGCTTCCCCGTAGCCGAATAAAAAAATTAATTCGTAAAATTATTAATGCCGAGGGATTACAAGGGGCCGGTCAAATTAGTATTTGTTTCTCAGATGACGCTTTAATTAAAAAAATTAACCTTAAATTCTTAAAAACTAACAGTCCCACTGACGTTTTAGCATTTAATTTTGATAATTCAAAAGGAAAAGCAATCTTAGCAGATATTATGATCTCTACCGAGAGCGCCATAAAACATGCCGCGATTTTTAAAACTAAACCGGAGTATGAACTCCTGCTTTACGTCGCGCACGGAGTACTGCATATTTTAGGATATAACGATCAAACAAAAGTTCAAAGCCAACTGATGCGCCAAAAGGAAAAAAAATATGTCAATTGATAAGGCTCAAAGTTTAGTTCTATGTAAACGTGATATCCGAGAGACTTCCATTATCGTGGATTTCTATACTAAAGAATTCGGAAAGATTAGCGGATTACTTAAAGGTATTCGTACGGATCCGGAAAAATTTGCTTCTAACTTAGAGCCGTTTTCATTAAATGATATTATTTTTTACCGTAAAACCCATTCCAGTTTACATTTGGTCACCCAGGCAGATAAACGCGATAATTTTACCCGGATTAGGCAAAGTGTAGAAAAAACCACGATTGCGAATTTAATGATGGAATTAATCGGGTCTTTAATGCAGGCAGAAGATAAGAATGAGGAGATTTTTGATCTGGCATTTACCAGCCTTAAAGAGTTAGAAACTAATTATAATCCGGAAAAAATCGCGGCAATCTTTAAAATTAAAATGCTCAGCCTTTCCGGATTCAAACCGCATTTAGATTCTTGTGTTGCTTGTGGAAATAAAATTATGGGGCAGTCAAGATTTAGTTTAAGTTTAGGAGGATTACTTTGTCCGACCTGTATGCCCAAAGATTCCAGTAGCCGGTCAATTTTTCGAGGAACCATTGCTACCGTGATGCATATCCAACGTAATAATTTTAACGCCAGTTTAAATTTAGGAATGAACCCGCAAATTAAAAAAGAACTCGATTTAATTCTTAATGCTTTTTTGAATTTTCATTTAGGCAAAGAGTTGCGCTCTCAAAGGTTGTTGAATAAATTAGAGGTCGCAGTATAAAAGGAGCTTGAGCTATGAAAATTGTCGTCGTTGGAGCAGGTGCGATCGGTTCGCTTTTCGCGGCTTACCTTACAAAATCAAAAGAAGAGATCTGGCTTTTAGATAAAAATAAAGAGCGCGCCGCAAAAATTAATACCACAGGTATTTTGGTAGAAGAACCTAACGATAATTGGCAAGTAAAAATTAAAGCTACCGCCGTACCCAGCGATATCGGGAAAGCCGATTTAATACTGCTTTGTGTGAAATCTTTTTCTACTAAACTCGCCCTAGAACAAATTTCACCACTTTTAAAAGAAAGCACCAAAATACTTTCCCTGCAAAATGGAGTTGGAAATTTAGAAATTATCTCTGAATTTAGTGGTGAAGACCGGGTAATTGGAGGAATTACTAATCAGGGGGCGACTTGGATTGATGTTGGCCGAATACACCATGCAGGAGTTGGTGAAACAATCATCGGAACAGCCAACGGTAAAACTCCGGTTGAAATGCGCAGTATTCGCGAAATATTTAATCAAGTCGGCTTAGAAACAAAAATGTCGCGCGATATTAAAAGCCTTATTTGGTCAAAATTAATTATTAATGTTGGAATAAATGCTTTAAGTGCGATTACCCGGCTGCCTAATGGTTTGCTCACTGAATTTGAAGGTACCAAACGTATTCTTAGAGATGCGGTAACAGAAGCGACCCGCATCGCCAAAAGAAAGCGCATTAAATTAATTTTTGACGACCCTTTGGCGAAAGTAGAAGCAGTTTGTGAAAATACTGCTCCGAATCTTTCAAGCATGCTACAAGATGTTTTAAGAAAAAAACGCACGGAAATTGATTTTATTAACGGAGTAATTGTGCGCTTAGGGCAAGAGCTGGGTATTGCCGTACCAACAAATAAACTCCTGTTGGACTTAATTAAAACTATTGAAGCCAGCTACGAACAATCCGGGAAACTAACTTAAAAAATGGCTTATTCTCCTAAAGTACGCAATATATTACTGGCAGCGCTTTTATTTGGCTGGGGGGTAACCTTAATTTACCAAGCCTTTAAAACCAGCACCAGTGCACCAAAACTTTATCGCGATAATCGTATCTTAATGGGAACTTTTTGGGAAGTAAGTTCCCCGGATCCGAAAGCCAGTCAAATTGTTTTTCAGGAGGGTGCTCGAATTGAAGAGTTACTCAGTAAATACAAAACCACGAGCGAAATTTTTCAGCTTAACCGTTTGGGAAAACTTAAAGTTAGCCCGGAAACATTTTTTATTATTAAAAAATCAAAAGAATTTTCCGCGTTAAGTAATGGAGCATTCGATATTACCGTTGGCCCCCTGATTGATCTTTGGGGTTTTACGCGGCAAAATTACAGAATCCCTACCCCGGAAGAGATCCAGGCAACGCTCAAGCTGATCGGGAGCGAAAAAATTATTTTGCAGGAAAATGATAATGTGGTAGTATTTAAAGTTCCCGGAATGAAAATTGACCTCGGGGCAATTGCTAAGGGATTTGCCTTAGACTGCGCCATTAAAAAACTTAAAGCAAAAAATATTACCCGGTGTTTAATAAATGCCGGCGGTCAAGTTTACGGATTAGGGGATAATTTCGGCCAAAATTGGAAGATCGGTATTAAAGGAAGGACTAACTCGGAAATTTCCAGTGTTCTAGAATTACGTGATAATTCTGCTTCTACGAGCGCCGATTATGAGCAGTTTTTTGTCAAAGACGGTAAAAGTTACGGCCATATTCTTGATCCACGGACGGGTTATCCGTCTGAAGCGGGATTTTTTTCGGTGACGGTAGTTAGTAATAACGCGCTTACTGCGGACGCGCTATCTACCGCAATATTTGTTTTAGGAAAAACTCAAGGGCTAGATTTAGCAGCTAAATTTAAAGATTTAACGGTTAAAATTATTCCATGAACTACTTACCCAAAAAATTTATTTTTCTCTATTACATTATTAACCTGCCGGTAATCGATACGCAAACCGGCAAGAAAATTGGGTGGATTTCAGATCTCGTCGCTTCACTAAAAGAAATGTACCCCAAGGTAACGGGGTTAATGGTTCATAACTGGAAACATAAAAAAATTTATATTCCCTGGACTAATGTAAAAATGCTCGTGGAAGAAAAGGGTGTTTTCATTGAAGATTTTCGGCCAAAGT
>CAIVOB010000137.1 GCA_903907475.1 Candidatus Omnitrophota bacterium | reverse complement strand
GTCACCGCTTCAAAAACACCTTTTTCATAAGTCGCGTAACCTTTAGTAGTATTGACTAAATTTGGAATGAGATCATTACGTCTTTGCAACTGGTTATCAACTTGCGCCCACTTCGCGGTAATTGTTTCATGTTTAGAAACAATACTGTTATATGAGCCAATCCCTAAAATAAAAACAATTAATATTACGATTCCCAAACCAATCAATAAATTTTTCATCAGTTCTCCTTTTTAAAATCCACCGCCACCGCCTCCGCCACCGCCGCCGCCACCGCCGCCGCCACCGCCGCCACCAAATCCTCCCCCTCCTCCGAATCCACCTCCACTGAACCCCCCACCATTAAAAACTCCAAATCCACCGTAAGAATTTCTTCTAGAAGTTGGAGTTAAAGCAAATATTTTCCAAAATAAAAAAATAACGAAAATTATTAAAAATACAAAATTAGATTTATCGGATTCTACCGGTTTAGCTGCTTCAATGCCTGAAATATTTACTCCGGAATCTTTAGCAATGATATTTATTAATTGCTGCACGCCGGAAAAAATACCATTATCGAAATCGCCCTGTTTAAAATAAGGCACCATAAAAGTCCGGCCAAGCGCTCCGCAAACTCCATCTGGAAGCAAGCCTTCCATTCCGTATCCGGTTTCAATTCGCCAGCGTCTTTCTTGAATTGCCAAAAGCACGATCACTCCATTATCTTTTCCTTTTTTTCCCGGTTTCCAGCTATCAAAGAGCAAACGCGCGTATTCTTTTTCATCATAAGGAGCAATGCTCTGCACCGTTACGACCATAATTTCTGCCGTAGTTTTTGTTTCAAGTTCTGTAATAAATGCCGTCAGCCTTTCTTTATGCTCGGCAGTTAAAACATTAGCAAAATCATTAACCCAACCCACCGGTGCGGGCAATGAATTTTGCGCTAAAACTAAACCACTATTTAAAAGAACAAAAAGTAAACCTAAACTAAAAAATAATCTATAACGCATCAACTATTTGAGTGATATTTTCCAAATCTTCGACTAAAGCCATAAATAGCTCTTCCACCTGGTTTTTAGTCAATTTAATTTTTTTAAGTTTGGCCGCCTGAATCTTTATCCAGTGTTCGATTTTAATCTTAAAAATTATCGCTAACTCTTGGAGCAGGGCATCTTTTTCATAAGCCGGGTTATGTCCTTTTAGGCGTAGAACATTCCTTAAAATATGCAAAATAGAATTAAAAGATTTAAGGAGCGCTCCCTCAAGCTGCGCCGGTTGCAAACCACTTTTTAAATAAAGATGTTTTAGGTTCAGCAGTTTTGATTTTAATTCCTGCTCGCATTGGAATCTCAAATTCTTTTTATCAATGACAATATCTTTTAAATAATCTTGACCATAAAGCAAAACATGATTTTCTTGCAGATCTAAAAACTCAATCGGGAAAATATCTGTCGAACTTTTAACGTATTTTTCGCTCAAAAATAAAGGCGTGATATTCTTAAATTTTTTAATTAATCGTGAGCTTTTTTTAAGTTCGCTTAAATCATCTGCTTTAAGCAGCACGAGGATATTAAGATTAGAACGCCGAGCAACAAATTCACCACTGGCGGCGCTGCCATAAAGGCAAACACTTAAAAGATTATCAGCGTAAATATTCTTTAACTGTTTTGTAAAAAGTGTAATTTCTAAACTCAATTTCGGATCAAGGTTTAATTTTAGCATATTTTTTTAAAGATTAATTTTACTAAATTAGCGGCCATTGCTGCTTTATTATTATAAGGCCCATTAGTGTTATGATTTTCCAAGATATAAGCTAAATAGCGATTATTTTTACTATTATTAGCAACTACTAAATCCAATTGCGCCGCCTTCAGTAGATCCCGGCCGTCTTTAACTAACTTTAATTTTCGGGCGTGCGGTTGAAATTTAAATCCAATAGCTACAATGTCAGCCGAATATTTCTTTAAATTTTTAATTAATTTTTCCGTCGGAATAAGCTCCAACCTTAAAGCTTTTAACGCGGAACTGATTTTAGAACGCCGAACTGCTTTTAGTTTATAATCAGCAACCGCGGCTGCCTGAATTACAACGGCATATTTTTTTGTTCTCAGTTCCTGATCTAAGAGCTGTTTTAACTGCTGAAAATATTTGAAACTTAAGACTTTAACTCCTTTAAGTTTGGCAAAAGTATTACCCGGGCCCATAAGCAAAGTTACAGGATACCCAAACTTAGAAAATTCCCGCGCTAAAAGAAAACCCGTTTGGCCGCTAGCGATATTGCTAATAACTCTTACTCCATCAATCGCTACCCAGGTCGGACCAGAGGTAATTAAAATGTTTTTTTTAATAACCAATTTCTTTTAAAATCGTTTTTAAATCTGGTTTTATAATCTTTGGCGGTTTGACGCATTTTATCGCTCTTTCCGGATCTTTCAAACCGTGCCCGGTTAGAATACAAACAATTTTATATTTCTTGCGCGTATTATTTATTTTCTTAAAATATCCCCCAGTAATTAATTTTAATAAACCAGCAATGGAAGCGGCGGAAGCCGGTTCAGCAAATACTCCTTCTTTTTGCGCCAATAATTTATACGCCGTTAATATTTCTTGGTCCGAAACCAGGTCAATTAACCCTTTTGATTCATCGCGTGCCTCAACTGCTGTTTTCCAGCTCGCCGGATTTCCGATGCGAATCGCGGTAGCTATAGTGTGAGGATTTTTTACGGGTTTATTCTTTACAATCGGAGCCGCTCCCTGAGCCTGAAAGCCTAACATTACCGGAAGTTTAGTGCTTAGACCCAAGGCACGATATTCTTTGTAACCTTTCCAATAAGCAGTGATATTACCGGCATTTCCCACCGGTATAATTTGGAAATCCGGAGCATCGCCAAAACAATCACAAATTTCAAAACTGGCCGTTTTTTGCCCTTCAATCCGATAAGGATTTAATGAATTCACCAAGGTAATGGCATAGTGAGCAGTAATTTCCTTCACTAAATCTAGGGCTTCGTCAAAATTCCCTTTGATCGCTAAAACTTTGGCTCCATGAATTAATGCCTGGCTTAACTTTCCTAATGCGATTGCTCCGCTAGGGATAAGCACCACACATTTAATTCCTGCCCGCGCGGTGTATGCAGCCGCAGATGCCGAAGTATTTCCGGTAGAAGCACACATCACGGCGGTTGCTTTTGCTTCACAAGCCTTAGAAATCGCTAAAGTCATTCCTCGATCTTTAAATGAACCGGTGGGGTTTAATCCTTCATATTTCAAATAAACCTCAGCATTTTTACCCACTAAACTACTAAGATACCCGGCATGAATTAGCGGAGTATTACCCTCGTTTAAAGTTATTATCGGAGTTTTGGCGCTCACCGGTAATAATTTGGCGTATTTTTTAATTATTCCCTGGTTCAATTAGACACCCTCAATTCTGATCGCCACCGATTTTTCTTTAATCTCGGCTAATTGATCAATCATTTTTAAAGCTCCCCGGAGATTTTTTTCTTTAACTTCATGCGTTACCATGACTACCGGTACAACTTGAGATCTTAATCGTTCTTTTTGCGTGACAGATGCGATACTGATCCCGAATTTCGCCAAAATTCCGGCAACTTTAGCTAAAACTCCGGGCTTATCAACTGCCATAATGCGAATATAATATTTATTTTCAAATTCACTAATTTTACGCAACCCT
>CAIVOB010000136.1 GCA_903907475.1 Candidatus Omnitrophota bacterium | reverse complement strand
TTATCGGTCGCTTGAATATTCAAGGTCGCCGCGTCCGGGCGTTCAAAAGTCGCACTTCCGGCTTCCACCTGTTCACCGGCCGGTAAGGCAAAAAGCCAGCTGGCCTGAAAGGAGATCGCGGCAATTATTACTAAAATATGTATTACTCTTTTTAGCATCATTTTTTTTCTGTCAAACGTTGCGCCTTTGTTTCAACCTGATGGTAATTCTTATCTTCTGTTTTTGTCACCGTTGTGCCTTTATCTAAATGGAACATCGAATAACACAAATGCTCCTGGCCGCTACAAATAAAAACAAATGTCACCAGTGTTAAAATAATTGCCATCCCAAATAGAATCGCCAGCAAAATAAATTTATCTAATGGCGCAAAGATCTCGCTTAAATCCCGTTCCACAAAAACATACCATTGTGTTCTTTTCGCGCTTAAAGCCGGATGGCTAAGTTCTGAAAAAGCGACTAAAGATTTTCCACGATTAAGATAGGCACTTTCGATAATTCCCCATTTATCCCGGTTCTGTAATGTTTTTTGTAATTCCTCATACTCACAATATTTATTAGTAAAAGGGGTGGACTCATTGTGATAAATAAGATACGCTCGGTCATCCACTAAAGCCGTCCTACCAGTATCACCGATTTTAAAATTTAATAATGGTTTAAAAAATACCTCCAAACTAATTAAAGCTTTATAAACACCAATCACCACCCCATTTTCATCTTCCACCGCAGCCGCGAATGGTAAGCACCACAAATTACTTGCTTCATCAAATTCTACGTTTCCAATATAAGGCTTACCCCGGCCCTTAGCGTATGAACTTAGCCACCAATCCTGATCATAATCATAAAATTTTTCCGGCTTCGTTGTCGCGCCCACTAAGCCACCAAATTTATCCGCCACCGTAAGCGCAATTAATTTTTTCCCTTTTAATTTTAATTCACTTAACCTGTGGCTAAGTTTATTTTCCAGATAGTCACTTGCCAAAGAACTTTCTTTGGCACTCTGCCCCCATTTTTTATTCATCTCCACCAAATAGAGCTGAATCTCTTTTTCACTCATCCCGCGATATTTTAAATTCTCTGTTTTTAACGCGTCAATCACAATTTGATTATTAGCATTTAATTTTAAAAGATCTGATTCTTTTTCAATTGAAGAATCAACCGCAGCCGCTAAGATTCTTGCCATCTCAGCTTGACTTTCAATTCCGCGATTGCGAAACATATTAAACCCGAGAAAATAAACTGCTCCAAATAAAACCGTAAAAAATATCGCTGCCGTAACTGCCGCAAAAATCGCCGTCTTAATTTTTACGCGTAATTTTTCATTACTTATTTCATTTTTAAGTAGAAAACTTTTTAGAAAATCCATCGTCGCCCTCTCCTATCTAACTCTAGTAATTCCAATAGTTTTAGTCCCAACAAAAAACCCCATCTCTGCAACTAGAAATGGGGCACAAACTTAACCCACGCGTTAGGTTTAACAAAATATTTGTTAAGTAGCGCTTGGCAATCATCGTTAAGTATTTTTCGGAAGCTGGCAACCTGTCCGTCGCTATTCTAACGGATCTAGGCCCTCTTAGCTTTGTGCCCCATCCTTCCGGATGGTTTACCTTTTCGTAACTCGTTGTCTCTTAAAGAGCTAATTAAAATATAACATATTTGCAATTAAAATCAACTTATTTCTTATGAATATCAAATTAAAGTTACGATGATAAATTAAGCTCAAAAAACGAACTTAACATTTGCAATAAATCTATTCTTCATTTACCAGTTTGGACATTTCTTATATTATCCTAACAATCTTAAATCAAGCCTAAATTAACGTTTTAACCTGATAAATTTTAATCTTTAAATTTCAGATTGAAAAGTAAAATAAAAAGTCGCGGGGCCGGCACCTGAAGTTGGTTTATCGCCAACCGCTTTTGCCCAGTCTAAACGTAATGAAAATAATTTAAAATTCAGGCGCACCCCACCTCCAACTCCGGCAAGAAATTTGTCCCTACTCTCACCTGGAGAAACTTTCTTTAATTCTCCACCACCGAAATCCACAAAAAAGACCGGCTCAATTTGATGACGTAAAGGTAGCGCCTGGCCCGGTAATTTCCAGGCTTTAGGAATCACATACATCGGAAAAACCCAATCAAAATTTAAGACCCCACCAGTATCCGCTAAATAATCTCCTTCCGGATAACCACGCACTGAATCCGCTCCGCCAAGTTGAAATTGTTCACTGGATGCAAGAGTGTGAGAGGCGACTTGCAATTGAGTGCGTAAAGAAATATAACTATCAAAAAACATTCTTTGCACCCGGCTTAAAGATTGCTCATATTTAAAAAACGATCCCCCTGTCCCGGCACCAGAATGATTCTGATGAGAGGCCCCTAAAAATCCCGCGGTTCCAAAATCAAACTTCGGAGAAAAAGTTGTTTGCCCGCTGGAATCGGTTTTAGAAAAAT
>CAIVOB010000135.1 GCA_903907475.1 Candidatus Omnitrophota bacterium | reverse complement strand
GTTACAGCATGGGTACTTTAGAAAAAATCGGATTATTGAAAGTCGATTTTTTAGGCTTGAGAACCTTAACCGTAATTAATGAAACTTTAAAATTAATTAAAACGCTGCACGGAATTGATATTGAAATTGAAAAATTACCCTTAGACGACGCTTTGACTTATAAGCTTCTGGCTTCAAGCCATACCATTGGAATATTTCAAGTTGAAAGCACGGGGATGCGCGACTTATTGAAAAAACTTATTCCGGAACGCTTTGAAGATCTCATTGCGCTTCTAGCCTTATATCGGCCCGGCCCCATCGGATCAGGGATGTTGGATGATTTTATGCGCCGCAAACATGGAACAATACCAATTAAATACGAACATCCGAAACTTGAACCGATTTTAAAAGAAACTTACGGAATTATGGTTTATCAGGAACAGATCATGCAGATTGCTTCCAGCCTCGCGGGTTTTTCATTAGCGCAAGCGGATATTTTGCGTAAAGCGATGGGTAAAAAAATCCCCGAAGTTATGGAAAAGGAAAGGAAGAATTTTCTTAGCGGCTGCATTAAAAATGGGATTAGAGAAAGTACGGCGAATAAGATTTTTGATTTGATTGATTACTTCTCCGGGTATGGTTTTAATAAATCACATTCTACGGCTTATGCTTTAATTTCCTATCGCACGGCTTACTTAAAAGCTAACTACCCGATTGAGTTTATGACGGCATTATTAACCTCGGAACGTGATAATACCGATAAAATCGTGGAGTATGTCAGTGAGGCCGAACGCATGGGTTTAACGGTTGCTCCTCCAGATATAAATAGCAGCGCAGTACTTTTTAAAGTAGAAGACGCTCATACCATTCGTTTTGGGTTATTGGCGATAAAAAATGTCGGCAAAGGAGCAGCGGAAGCAATCGTGAAAGCTCGCGCGCCAGGAGAATTTAAATCTTTAACGGATCTTTGCCAGCGTTTAGATTTACGTGTTGCTAACCGCAAGGTTTTAGAAAGCCTTATTAAATGTGGGGCATTAGATTCTTTCGCGACTTTACGCGCGCGAATGTTTGCCAATCTGGATATTGTTTTGGAAGTAGCCCAAAAAGCGCAAAAAGAAAAATCTAGCGGACAAATTTCATTTTTTGATCAATTGGCAGTTGAACCAAGCTTTGCCAAAACCACTAACGCTTTAAGCAACTGTAAAGAATGGAGTGAGCCGGAAATGCTGGCTTTCGAAAAAGATATGCTTGGATTTTATATTAGTGGCCATCCGCTGGCGCGATACGCTAAGCAACTTAAACGTTTTATTTCCTGTTCGCTTAAAAATCTTCATGAACATAAAGACCAAGACGCAATAAAGATTGTCGGCCTGATTGTCAAAATTAAACATACTCTTACGCGGGCCAAACAGGAGAAAATGGCAATCTTAAAACTGGAAGATTTAGAGGGTTTGGTAGAGGTACTGGTTTTTCCTCGTGCTTTCGCTAAAGTTGGCGCTTATATTTTACCTAACAGCGTGGTGTATATCCGGGGGATATTAGATTTAAAAGAAGATACTCCGAAAATAATTGTTGAAGATTTATTTCCTTTTGAAGAGATCTATAAATTGATTACCGCGATGAATATTAACTTATCCGGAATTAGAGAAAATATCTTTGAATCTTTAAAAGCACTATTAGAAGAACATCGCGGAAATATCCCGGTGTATTTACGTCTGGATACGCCTTCTAAAACTCACGTCCAATTAGTGGTGGGAGAAGGATTATATGTCCGGCCAAATGAAAAATTGATTGCTGATCTGGATGAAATGATCGGCGAAGAGCGTTTAGGGCTCGTAATTTAGCAGCACCTGGAAAACAAAACACACTTGCGCTTATAGGAATTGCGCAAGTGTGTCCTTGGGGACAATTTTTTACTATTTTACGCTTGACACTGTAACATTTTGCTGCTACTCTACTTAGCAATAGGAGGGTCTAAAGAAATGACCAAGAAAGATATTGTCTTAAAAGTATCAGATGAAACGAATTTAAAACAGATTGACGTAAAAAGAGTGGTGCAAAGAACCTTTGATTGCATTATTGAGGCCTTAGTCAGAGGGGAAAAGATTGAATTACGTAATTTTGGCGTTTTTAAAGTAAAACAAAGAAGAAGCCGCACAGGCAGAAATCCGCGTACGAATCAGGTCATTCCTGTCCCGCCAAGAAAAGTTGTCATCTTCAAAGCTGGCTTGGAAATGAAACAAAAGATTAAATAAGAAAAGAGCAGATAGTAGGTAGGAAAATCCTGCATTTTAACCACTAAATTTCAGATATTGTTTTTACATGTTTAAGAAAATTCCTGGCACCAAAGATATCTTACCGAGCGAAACAATCTTCTGGCAGAAAATAGAGGCCGTCGCGCGAAATGTTTTTTCCTTCTATAATTACGCGGAAATTCGCACTCCGATTATGGAAGATGCTAAATTATTTAATCGCACTTTAGGCCAAACCTCCGAAATTATCAAAAAACAGATGTTTCTCATCCAGAATCAAGAAGACACCTATGCTTTACGGCCGGAAGGCACCGCGGCAATCGTACGCAGTTACTTAGAAAATAATCTCGATAAAACTACCGGGTTTGCTAAATTTTATTATATTGGCCCGATGTTCCGCCTAGAACGGCCGCAAAAAGGGCGCTTACGCCAATTTCAGCATATTGGTTGCGAGGCAATTGGCGCGCAAGATGCAACTTTAGATATCGAAATAATCGCTTTGGCAGATCAGTTATTGAAAAGTTTAAAAATTCAAGATTATAAAATCAAGATTAACAGTTTAGGTTGCTCGAAAGATAAAGAAAAATTTACTCAAGCATTAAAAAAAGAATTAAACGTTAAAGCTTCCCAATTTTGCCCGGATTGCCAGGAACGCCTTAAATCTAATACTTTAAGAGTCTTAGATTGTAAAAAAGCAACTTGCCAAGAAATACTGGCTGCGCTTGGCCCACGCCAAGAACACCTTTGCGCGGATTGCGCCGCACATTTTCAAATTGTCAAAACAGGATTAACGGCTTTAAAAATCAATTTTGAAATTAGCCCGCAATTAGTGCGCGGACTAGACTATTATAACCGTACGGTTTTTGAAATCACGCACCCGAACTTAGGCAGTCAGGATGCCATCGGAGCAGGCGGCCGGTATAATAATTTAGTCCAAGAATTGGGTGGGCCGGATTTAGGCGGTATGGGTTTTGCTTTCGGCGTGGAAAGATTAATTTTAGCCGCAAAAACTTTCACTCAAGAAATTTCCCAGAAAAAGTTAGTTTATCTTATTACTTTAGGTGCGAGTGCTAAAATCGCGGGTTTAGAGATCTTAGCGCGCCTACGCCAGGCCGGAATTTCCAGTGATACGGATTATTTAAACAAATCGCTTAAAGGGGCAATGCGCGCCGCTAATGACGCAGGCGCTAATTTTGTGCTCATTTTAGGGGACGATGAATTAAAAAAGAATTCCATTATGCTTAAAGACATGCTCCAAAGTACGCAAAAAGAAATTGCGCAATCAAATTTAATTGAGGAACTAAAATGTTAAGAACACACACTTGCGGACAATTAAATGCCGCAGATGCGGGTAAAAAAGTAACACTTTGCGGCTGGGTTGCTAAACGCCGGGACCACGGAAAACTAATTTTTATTGATTTACGCGACCGTTATGGCTATACGCAGGTAGTTTTTATTCCTAAGGAATCCGGTGAAGCGCATAAACTGGCTTCAGATTTAAGAAATGAATTCGTAGTTAAATTAACCGGCACGGTTAATAAGCGCCCGAGCGGCACAATTAATGCCAAACTTCCTACCGGAGAAGTAGAAATTTTAGCGCAAGAATTAGAAATTTTAAATCGCAGCAATAATCCACCTTTCGCGATTGAAAATGATTTGGAACTCAATGAAGAGATTCGCTTAAAATACCGTTATCTGGATTTAAGAAGAACCAAAGTTTTTAATAATCTGGTTTTAAGAAGTAACCTTTATAAAATTATCCGTAATTATTTATCCGGATTTGAATTTTTAGAATGCGAAACGCCGATTCTGACTAAATCCACTCCGGAAGGCGCGCGGGATTATTTAGTGCCCTCCCGGGTAAGTAACGGCCAATTTTTCGCTCTTCCGCAATCACCGCAATTATTTAAACAAATTCTCATGGTGGCGGGAATCGATAAATACTATCAAATTGCCAAATGTTTCCGTGATGAAGACTTACGCGCGGACCGTCAGCCGGAGTTTACGCAACTGGATATTGAGATGTCTTTTATAAACGAAGAGGATATTTTCACGCTTGCGGAAGGTTTAATGAAATTAATTTTAAAAGAATTAAAAGGCGTGGATATTTTAACCCCTTTTCCGCGCATTACCTACAAAGAAGCGCTGGAAAAATATGGCTGCGATAAACCGGATTTACGAAGTGAATTAAAAAATGATTTTGCTTTTTGCTGGGTGGTGGATTTTCCTTTGTTTAAATTTAATGCCGAAGAAAAACGCTGGGAAAGCGAACACCATCCTTTTACCGCTCCAGCCCAGGATGACCTGGAAAATCTTGAGCGCGCCCCAGAAAAAGTCAGGTCACGTTCCTATGATTTAGTTTTAAATGGGATGGAATTGGGGAGCGGTTCAGTAAGAATTCACTGCCCAGAATTACAAGAAAGGATTTTTAAAATTATCGGACTGGAAAAAGAGGAAACCTACAAACGTTTTGGGTTTTTACTCGAAGCTTTCCAGTTTGGCGCTCCTCCGCACGGTGGAGTAGCTTTTGGATTAGACCGGTTGCTAACAATCATTTCCGGAGAATCAAGCATTCGCGAAGTAATTACCTTCCCGAAAACTTCGACGACATTCTGTCCGCTGACTAACGCGCCTTCGGATGTCGGGGAAAAACAATTACAGGAATTAGGATTAACGATTAAGCGTAAAATTACGGCTTAAAAAACTTTTAACAAAAAAACCGCTCTTTTTAAGTAAGGGCAAAATAAGGAGGATTAGAAATGAAGAACACCAAACTCATCGGAATTTGCGTTTTAACTTCTAGCTTGGCATTATCAGGCTGCGTGGCGAGAACCTATAATTTAACCCGCGATAGAATCGACCAGGATCTTTCTTCAACTTCCGGTAACCGCGGTTATCTTATGGGACAGGCTCCGGCAGCAGAAGAGCACAAAACTACGCGCACTACTCGCGTGGTAGAAGTAGAGCTGGGATTCACTAATAAAACTCAGGCTAAATGTCCGGGTACGACGCCATTAGCTGCCACAAATTTAGAAGAGCAACCAGTAGTCCAAGAAACAACTCCACCTGCCGAAGAGTTAACGGGAAATTTTGAAAAATACACGGTAGAAAAAAATGATACTTTACAAAAAATCTCTAAGAAATTCTATGGCACCACTAAAAAATGGCCGAAGATCTTTCAAGCCAATAAAAACACTCTGCGCACACCGGATAAACTTTATTCCGGCCAAGTTTTAAATATACCAGTTTTAGCGGATTCCAAAGCTCGTATTCAAGAAACCAAAGAGATTAAGGAAAATCTTAAATAAACGTTAATGGATAAAATAATCGCATTTCATTCCCAGGTGGAAGCTCAGGGGCTTTTTGGAGCTCAAGATGTTAACCTTAAAAATATCGAGAAAGAATTTAGGGTCAAACTCACCCTGCGTGGCGAACACCTGAAATTAAGCGGCACGGCGGCGAATATTAATAAAGCCGCGGAGCTTATCAATTATCTTCTGGAAGGGGTGCGTTCAGGAAATACGGAAATCGGTAAAAGAGATTTAGAGTATTTAATTGCCAATTTTAAAAATGGAAAAAAAGAACCTGCATTTTCACAATTAGATCATGGATTTACGCGCAGCTCCGGCAGTAGACAAGTCGGCCCTAAAACGATTGGCCAAAAAGAATACGTAGAAGCGATTCAAAAACACGATATTGTTTTTGGGATGGGCCCGGCCGGAACCGGAAAAACTTATTTAGCAATGGCCTGCGCCGTGGAAGCGCTTAAAAAACAGGAGGTACGGCGGATTATTTTGACGCGTCCGGCAATTGAAGCCGGAGAATCTTTAGGCTTTCTGCCGGGTGATATGCAGGCAAAAATCTCTCCTTATTTAAGGCCGCTTTATGACGCGCTCTACGATATGATGGATGCTGAGCGGATCGAAAAATACATCGAAACCGGAATT
>CAIVOB010000134.1 GCA_903907475.1 Candidatus Omnitrophota bacterium | reverse complement strand
TAAGTAAGGGAATAATTTTACGGGCATAAATTTGCGCCGTCTGAGGAGACTCTTGATCATAAATAATTCCCAAACCGCCCCCGATATTAAGATACTCCAAACTAATCCCTTGATTTTTTAATTTAATAATAAAATCAGAAATCTTTTTTATTGCCGCCACAAATGGAGCGCTTTCAGTTATCTGCGAACCGATATGAATATGCAACCCGCAAATCTTAAGATGTTTATACTCGCGGCGTAAAAGTAATATCCGATAAGCGGTATTTAAGTCAATCCCGAACTTATTGGTCAATTTTCCGGTAGCGATATATTTATGCGTTTTAGCTTCCACATCCGGATTAATGCGCAACGCCACGCGCGTGAGCTTATTTAACTCTCCAGCGATGCGATTGATATTCTTTAATTCTGCCAAAGACTCAACGTTAAAAAACAAAATTCCTTTCTTAATCGCGGTGGTGATTTCCTGATTAGTTTTACCCACCGAAGCGTAAACTATTTTTTCTGCCGGACAGCCAACTTTTAAAGCCCGATAAAGTTCTCCCCCGGAAACAATATCTAACCCCGCGCCCTGCGCGACCAAAGTCTTTAAAATCGCAAGATTAGAATTAGCCTTTACGGAATAACAAACCAAAGGATTAACCGGTTTAAAAGCCCGACTTAATTTTACAAAATGATCCACTAAAGTTGAGCGGCTATAAATATAAAGCGGCGTACCGAACTGTTGCGCTAAATCCGATACTTTAAGGTTTTCACAAAATAATTGACCGCGTTTATATTTAAATTCGTGCATTAAAAAATCCTTCCCTCTTTTATTTTAAACGTTTTTTCCAGACTGCTAATTGTTTTCTTACCAAACCCGGATTTGTACTTCCATATGACTTCTTTAACGCCACAGAAGCTTGGGCATTAAGAATCTTGCGCACCCCTAAAGTAAAATGGGGAGAATATTTTTTTAATTGTGCTAAATTTAAATCCGAAATTCTTCGCCCTTTATCTAAACACCCCTTAACCATTCGGCCGACGATATCATGCGCTTGGCGATAGGCGAGACCTTGTTTAATCAAATATTCCACTAAATCAACGGAAAATAAAGATTCATCTTTGACTTTACTGGCAATTGCCTCATGCTCAATAACAATATTACCAAAAAGCGCCATAAAAATTTCTAAAATATTCTTTAAGGTGTCAACCGAAGCAAAAAGCGGCGGTTTATCCAACTGTAAATCCCGATTATAAGACGAAGGCAAACCCTTCATTAAAATTAAAACACTGGAAAGATTGCCTTGAATTTGGCCAACCGAGCCCCGGATAAGTTCTAAAATATCAGGATTCTTCTTATGCGGCATGATACTAGAGCCGGTACAAAAAGAAAAATCAATATCGATAAAATTAAATTCTTTGGTCGACCAAAGAATGAGATCTTCGGCGATCCGCGATAAATGCACGGAAAGAATTGCCAAATCCGCTAGAACTTCAATAATAAAATCACGGTCGCTTACGGAATCAATGCTGTTAGCGGTCAGATTACCAAATCCCAATTTAATTTTAACAAAATTACGATCAATATTTAAGCCCGTACCGGAAAACGCGCCCGCGCCCAGCGGCATAGAGTTAATTCTTTTCTTAGCGTCAGCCAATCTTTGTTTATCCCGTTCTAAACCTTCAACATAAGCCAAAAGATGGTGCGCCAAAAGCACGCATTGCGCCACTTGCAAATGCGTATAACCGGGAATAATCACGGAAAAATTATGCTCGGCAAATTTTATAATCGCCTTTTGCAATTCAGTAATAAATTGCATTAACGCCTCAATCTCGCTTAATAAATACATCCGAATATCTAAAGCGATTTGATCGTTGCGCGAGCGAGCGGTATGCAACTTATGCGCCGGAGCGCCGATTTTCTTCACCAGAAGCTCCTGAATATTAGAATGGATATCTTCCGCCGCAGGATCAAATTTAAATTTACCACTGTTCACTTCTTGCAGTAAAACATTTAAACCCTGAACAATCTTTTGACTATCTTTTAAAGGAATAATCTTTTGCTTACCAAGCATCTGGGCGTGAGCAATACTGCCTAAAATATCATATTTGGCCAAGCGCTCATCAAAAGCAATGCTTGAAGTAAATCGATCAGTTAAACTATTCGTTTCCTTACTAAATCTTGTGCCCCATAATTTCTTGGCCATTTCTCTCCTTCTATCAGCTATGAGCTATGAGCTATGAACTATTATCTTTTATACGGCATTCCCCAAAGCTTGATAAAACCTTCCGCTAATTTTTGATCAAATTTATCCTCTTTTCCGTAAGTGCTTAATTCTTTCTTATAAAGCGAATGCGAAGATTTTCTGCCCACCACCACGCAACTACCTTTAGATAATCTTAATTTTATGGTTCCACTAACTAATTTTTGAGTTTGATTGATAAAACCATCCAAAGCATTTTTTAATGCCGAAAACCATAAGCCATAATAAACTAATTCCGCATACTTAAGACTCACCATTTCCTTAAAATGCGCTAACTCCCGATCCAAAACTAAAGCCTCTAGCTCCTTGTGTGCCGTGTAAAGAATCGTACCTGCCGGTGCTTCATAAATTTCTCGCGATTTAATTCCCACCAGGCGATTCTCCACCATATCCGCCCGACCAACACCAAATTGCCCTCCAACTTCATTAAGATAATTAATTAAATTCTTTAGCTTAAAGAGCTTCCCGTCAATCTTGGTGGGAACCCCTTTGGCAAAAGTTATTTCTAAATATTTAGGATAACTCGCAGTATGCGTCGGACTTTTAGTTAAAAGATAAATATCTTCCGGTGGTTCTTGTTCTAAGTTTTCTAAAATACCCGCTTCGATACTAACACCCCAAAGATTACGATCAATGCTATAAGGCTTCTTCTTAGTAACATCGATAGGAATATTATATTTTAACGCATACTCGATCTCCTCTTCCCGAGATTTAAACTCCCAGTCTCTGACCGGAGCGATAATCTCTAAAGTCGGATCGAGTATCCCCACCGCGACTTCCAAACGCACCTGGTCATTACCTTTACCGGTACAACCATGTGCCACGCTCTGAGCTTTTTCTTTATGCGCAATCTGCACTAAATACTTAGCAATTAACGGCCGGCCTAAAGCTGTAGCAAGAAGGTATTTACCTTCATAAATCGCATTCGCCTTTAAAGCCGGAAGAATAAAATCCTCAATAAACTCTTCCTGCAGATCCCGAATGTAAACTTTAGATGCTCCGGCAGCTAAGGCGCGATTTTCAATTTCCTCGAAATTTTCACCCTGGCCGAAACCTTGACCTAGATCGGCGACAAAACAAATTACTTCGTAGCCTCTTTCTTTTAGCCATCTGACAATACAAGAAGTATCTAATCCCCCGGAATACGCCAATACAACTTTTTTCATTTAAAACTCCTTCAGCTCAACTTTTAAGCAGCTTAATTAAAATCGCTTTTTGCACATGCATCCGATTTTCCGCCTGATCAAAAACAATAGAACGCGCACTATCCATAATATCGCTAGCAATCTCTTCTCCCCGATGCGCCGGCAAACAATGCATCACTAAAACTCCCGGAGCAGCATTAGCTAAAAGCTTGGCATTAATTTGAAAATCTTTAAAAATAATCTTACGTTTATTAATCTCTTCCTCCTGGCCCATGCTCGCCCAAACATCCGTATAAACAACCTGCGCATCTTTAACTGCCTCAAGCGGATTTTCACTAATTCTTATTTTACTTCCGGAAGTTTTAGCCACAACTAAAGCTTCCTTAACGACAACATTATCCGGAGCATAACCGCTAGGCGTAGCAACAGACAAGTTCAAACCGGTTTTAGCCGCAGCAAAAATTAAAGAATTACAAACATTGTTTCCATCGCCAACATAAGCCAGAGTAATATTTTTAAAAGTCCCAAATTTTTCTTTAATCGTGAATAAATCCGCCAAAGCCTGGCAAGGATGCGAAAAATCCGAAAGGCCATTAATTACCGGAACTGTGGCCGCCTGAGCCATCTCTAAACAATTTTTATGCTCAAAGGTCCGTAAAACTATCCCGTCACAATAACGAGAAAGAGTTTTTGCCACATCCCGGATGCTTTCCCTGACACCCAAATTAATCTCCTGTGGAGCCAAATAAAGAGCGTTTCCTCCTAATTGATACATTCCCACCTCAAACGACACGCGCGTTCTATTAGAAGGTTTTTGGAAAATCATCACCAGCGTTTTACCAGATAAAACTCGGTTAAACTTCTTTTTATTTTTCTTTAAAGCGCCGGTTAATTTGAAAATAATATTAATCTCTTCTAAAGTTAAATCCTTAACCGAAAGCAGGTCATTTTTCATACACCACACTCCTTTAAAACTTGCTCTAAAATACTTAAAGCTTTATCAATCTCATTCTTAGAAATATTTAAAGCCGGCATTAGCCGTAAAACATTTTCATGCGTACAATTAATTAACAGTCCTCTTGCCAAACATTTCTCCACGATCGGTTTGCCGGCAATTGACAACTCGATACCTAACATTAAACCTAAACCTCGAATCTCTTTAATGATCGGAAAGGTTTTACTCCATAATTGTAATTTAGCCAAAATATATTCACCCATCTTCTGAGAATTCTTTAACAATTTCTCTTGTTCTATGGCTTTAAAAACACCCAAAGCAGCGCGACAAATCACCACGCCTCCGCCAAAAGTCGAAGCATGCATTCCAAAAGATAGCGTGTCTCCTAATTCTTTTTTCACAATTAAAGTTCCAATCGGTAGTCCCCCGCCCAAAGATTTAGCCAAAGTAATTAAATCAGGAATTACCCCATAATGCTGGTAAGCGAACATTTTTCCGGTGCGCCCAATTCCCGTTTGCACCTCATCAATCATTAAAAGCAATTTTTTTTCATCGCAAATTTTTCTCAAAGCTAATACGAAATCCTTGTCCGCAACATTAATTCCCCCCTCACCCTGGATAAGCTCAAGCATAATCCCCACGGTTTTAGAATTAATTGCCGCTTTAACGGCAGCTAAATCATTGAACTTAACCTGACAAAAACCTTCCGGGAGCGGCTCAAAACCCTGTTGATATTTCTTTTGCCCTGTAGCCGCCAAGGTCGCCAGCGTCCGGCCATGAAAAGCATTAGTAAAAGTAATAATCTCGAATCTATTAGTAAGCGCACCAAATTTACGCGCTAACTTAATCGCCGCTTCATTGGCTTCCGCTCCGGAATTACAGAAAAACACCTTTCCGGGAAAACTCTGATAAATTAACTCCTTAGCTAATTTCGCCTGAAAAGGATGATAATAATTATTCGGAACAAATATTAATTTACCGATCTGATCCCGCACTCCCTGCATTACTTTGGGATGACAATGCCCCACATTTCCTGCGCCCCAACCCGGGAAAAAATCTAAATATAATTTTCCGCGAATATCCCAAAGCTTCGACCCTTTGCCCTTAACAAAGATTAACGGCACCTTGTTATAGGTGGGCATAATATTTTCCTGATAAACGTTAAAAATTTCGTCAATCTTCATTTATTTAATAATTTCCGTCCCAATCCCCTGATCCGTAAAAATTTCTAATAACAAGCCATGCGGTGTACGCGCATCAATAATATGAGTTTTCTTAACCCCTCCCAAGAGAGCCTGGATACAAGCATTAACCTTAGGAATCATCCCCTCTTGAATAATTTTATTTTCCATTAATCCATTCGCTTCATTTACCGTCAAAGTCGAAATAAAAGAATGCGCATCTTCAGCATGACGCAAAATACCTTTGACATTAGTAAGCAGCACAAACTTTTCCGCCTGCATACTCGCGGCAATACTCGCGGCAGTTTCATCAGCATTAACATTATAAGTTTTACGGTCTTTTCCTTTTCCCATCGGCAAAACCACAACAATCTTATCGCGCTTAAGTTCATTATCTAAAAGCTCGGTATTAATCGATTTAATCTGCCCCACCAAACCTAAATCCACCTCCGTTTTCTTTTTTTCCACACAGACTAATTCATCAATTTTACCATTTAAACCAATCGCCTTGGCTCCCAGCTCATTAATTTCTTTAACAATTAACTCATTTAAAACTAAAAGCTCTTCCTCGACCAACTTTAAAGTTTCTTCATCCGTAACCCGCATCCCCTCGACAAACTCCGTCTTTTTACCCGAGGCGCGCATGCGTTCGCTAATGTTCGGCCCACCGCCATGCACTAAAATCGGGCGCAAACCCATAAAATTTAAAAAAACAATATCCTCTAAAACTCCCTGCCGAATCTTTTCATCGCCGAGAATACTACCGCCATATTTGATGACAATAACTTTCTTATGAAAACGTTTAATATACGGTAGCGCTTCAATTAAAACATCCGCTTTCCTAATCGCATCTTCCATTTTATTATTCCTATTCTTTAAATTTATCCGCGCGTTTTATTTAAAAATTTCACGGATGAGATTCTAATTATACTCTGCGTTAATCTTAATATACTCCGGAGTAAGATCGGAAGTAAAGACCCTGGCCTTACCTTGGCCCCTTAAAAGTTTGACGCTCAACTTCACCGTTTTCCCCTTTAATGAACCAAGTTTAATTTGTAATTGCGTTTCCTTAATTTTAAAACCACTGGCACCCACTGCCGAAGCGACCCGGCCAAAATTCGGATTCTCTCCAAAAACCGCCGTCTTAAAAAGTAAAGAGTTAGCAATTTCTAAAGCCACCCCTTTAGCCTCCGCGTCATTCCTGGCTTGAGTAACATCAATTTGAATAAATTTTGTCGCGCCTTCCGCATCGCAAACTACCATCTTTGCTAAATCCAAACAAACAGTATTTAAAGCAGTAGAGAAATTTTGCAAATCTTTACCCTTAAGAATCATTTTATTGCCGGATGCCCCATTAGCAAGCATCATTACTGTATCATTAGTGCTCATACAGCCATCAACAGTAATACAATTAAAAGAATCGGCCACCGCACTTTTTAAAGCCTTGTCTAAAACATTTTGCCCAATTCTGGCATCAGTCAGAATAAAACAAAGCATCGTCGCCATATGCGGAGCAACCATTCCCGCCCCCTTAGCAATCGCGCAAATCTTTACCGGACACTTACCAATTTGCAAATCAATGGTTACCTCTTTACTAAAAGTATCCGTGGTCAAAATAGCATTTTTTGCCGCATTAATTCCCTCAACGGTTAATCCGCGGACTAATTTCGGCATTGCCAGCTTAATTTTAGAAATATTCAATCTGCGCCCGATAATTCCCGTAGAATTAATTAAAACGCTGTTCTTCTTTAATCCCAATTCCCGAGCAGTAAACTCCACCGTTGCCTGAGCATCAGAAAGTCCAGTTTTACCGGTAAAACAATTGGCATTACCGCTATTAACTAATATCGCCTGAAATCTTTTCGCGGTGCGTAAATGTTTTTTAGAAATAATTAAAGGCGCGGCAATAATGCTATTGGTTGTAAACTGCGCGCTCGCCAGAGCCGGGAGCTCAGAATAAAGCAAAGCCAAATCTAATTTACCGGACTTCTTTAATCCGCAAGCCACAGCGCTGGCTTTAAATCCTAAAGGTAAATTTGCTTTAAAAACTTTCTTCACTTTTTTCCTTATAATAAACCCGCGGTTTCCGAAAAACCATACATAATGTTCATGTTTTGAATTGCCTGAGCCGATGCGCCTTTTAATAAATTATCGATCACTGAAATAACAATAATCGTTTGCCCAAAATCTCCGACACCGATATCACAAAAATTAGTTTTCACGACATCCTTAATCCTCGGGAACGCCCCTTGAGGTTTAATCCTAATAAAAGGTTCGCGCGTGTAAAATTTCTTAAATAATGCCTCAAGATTCATGCTTTTAAATTTCGCTTGCGGATTCTTCTTGAGATAAATCGTAGACAGAATCCCCCGCTCAATCGGCAGTAGATGCGGAACAAAAGTAATATTAATACTTCTTCCCGCTAAAGTCGAAAGCACTTGATTTATTTCCGGAGTATGCTGATGCACTCCCACTTTATAAGCCCGAAAATCACCGTCAATTTCGGAGAAAAGAAACTCCTTTTCCATCTTTTTGCCCGCTCCACTTACCCCGGATTTAGCGTCAACAATAATCGAGGCCGGATCAATTAGATTATTCGTTAATAACGGAGCTAAGGCCAAAATTATCGACGTCGGATAACAACCGGGATTGGCCAAAAGTTTAGCGGATTTAATACTAGCCCGATTAAGTTCCGGTAGGCCATAAACAGCGTTTTTAAGATTTATTTTATCTTCATGCTTATGTTTATAAAATTTTTCATATAAAATTAGATTCTTGATCCGGTAATCTGCGCTCAGATCAATCACTCTTTTACCCAAACTCAAAAGCTTCGGCACAAATTTCATTGAAACCGTATGCGGAAGCGCTAAAAAAACTAAATCGCAGTCTTTTTTTATTTTTACCCAATCCGGCTTCGTGCAAACTAAATCCAGCCGCTTCTTAAATTGAGGAAAAACATCAGAAATAACTTGCGCCTTTTTAGCGGTATTAAAAAGATGGGTAATCCGGACATGCGGATGTTTGAGCAATAATTCGATCAATACCTCGCCGGTGTGGCCGGTGGCTCCAATAATTCCAACTTGAATCTGCATCACTCATCTCCTTCTGATAATTTGATAATTATTGTAGAATAAAACTCTTCGAGAGTCAAGCCCCGTTACAAATTACTCTACTTCGAATATATTACTATAAAATTTGTAACGGGGCAAGGTTTATTCTCGTCGACAACAAAATCCCGCTTACCGCCCCCTCCTCGAGATTTTATTTCAATCTCCCCATTCTTTCAAATTAGCAGGTCCTGTTAAGAAAAATTTTTTATTTGCGGGTCCTGCCACTGCGGCACCCTGTCGTGCTCGCTTATGGCTGCGCGCGACAGGGGACCCGCCTCCGTGTCACCCGC
>CAIVOB010000133.1 GCA_903907475.1 Candidatus Omnitrophota bacterium | reverse complement strand
TGTTGCGCCCCAGCGTGGCGCAACTACGCTCGGGTCGGCTGCGTCGCTCTCTGACAAAGAAGTGACGGAACCATGCCCGCTCCTTGCCTTTACGCCCCGCTCAAATCCAAGTCAAGCCACCCGCTAATAGACAGATGAGTTACTAAGCAGATTAGAAAAATTTTAATCGGCGGGTGACACGGAGGCGGGTCCCCTGTCGCGCGCAGCCATAAGCGAGCACGACAGGGTGCCGCAGTGGCAGGACCCGTAAACAGAAAATTTTTCCTAACAGGACCCGCTAATTTCGCGGTGTATTTTGCCAATAATAATGTTTGCTATGAATATGTCGATATGTTAGAATACTTTCCTTAAAGAAAGGTGGAAAATGAAAGATTATTTAAAATTATTTAAATTTATGCGGCCCTATTCTGGCTTGTTTATTTTAGCCATTATCAGCATGGGTTTTTCGGCGATTTTTGATGGTGTATCGTTAGCGATGATGGTACCTTTGGCGGATAAGGTTCTCTCTAATAAAAAGATTATTCTTCCGACTAAATTACCGGATTTCTTGGCAGGCTTCGTAGATAAAATAAATAATACCCCTCCACAGGTCTTGCTTAATTATATGGTGGTGAGCGTGTTGGTGCTCTTTTTCTTTAAGGGGATTTTTGGGTTTCTGCAGAGCTACTGGATGTCAGATATCGGGCAACGGATAGTGCGTGATATTAAAGCTAAGCTCTATCGGAAGATTCAAACTCTATCGCTTAATTATTTTACTGCTCGCCGCGGGGGAGAGTTAATGTCGCGGATTACTAATGACGTGCGGCTGGTGGAAAACGCCGTATCTTATGGGTCCACGGATTTAATCTACCAAAGTTTGCAGGTTGTTATTTTTGCTACAGTAATCTTTTTTATTTATTTTAAAATGGCTTTGATTGCCTTTGTGTTCTTACCCTTAATAAGTTTTCCAATTATTAAAGTGGGCAAGGTTTTGCGCAAGCTTTCTAAGCGTTCGCAAGAGAAGATTGCTGATACTAACTCCTTGCTCTATGAAACGATCATGGGTGCGCGGATTGTGAAGGCTTTTAATATGGAAGAGTATGAAATTAAGAAATTTGAGAAAGTTAATGACGATTATTACCGCTTGTCAATGAAGTCGATTAAGCGCACATTACTACTTAATCCTTCGACGGAATTTTTAGGAGTGATTGCTGGGGTTTTAGTTTTCTTTTGGGGAGGCCGGGAAGTAATCGCCGGAAAGTTGTCATTTGGTGTTTTTGGGCTTTTTCTAGGGTCATTATTGTCTTTAATTCGGCCATTTAAGAAATTAAGTCAGGTAAATTCTTTAAATCAACAGGCAATGGCTGCTAGTGAGCGTATTCATGATGTTTTGGAGACCGAGCAAAGCGTTAAAGAACCTTTAAATCCGAGAAATTTTCCAGTTTTTAAGCAGAATATTAAATTTGAAAACATTAATTTTAGTTATGGTGATGCTCAAATTTTGAAAGGGATTAATTTAGAGGTCAAATACGGACAAATGCTGGCGATTGTTGGGCCAAGTGGTACTGGGAAAAGTACGCTTGTAGATTTAATTCCGCGTTTTTATGATCCGCAAAAGGGTAATGTTTATATTGATGGGGTAAATATTAAGGAATTTAGCTTAAAATCTTTACGTAGTCAAGTCGGGATTGTGAATCAGGAGACGATGCC
>CAIVOB010000132.1 GCA_903907475.1 Candidatus Omnitrophota bacterium | reverse complement strand
GAGTTCTCAAGGGCTGGTGCATTATGTGACGGACGCGGTAAGAAATAAAATTGCTTTACCGAATTCATATATGATTTTAGATATTGATACAAATTACAGCGATTTGGTTTTGGTGCACAATCAAAAATTAGGGTCGAGTGTTGTTATTCCGCAAGGCGCGGAACAGTTAAAAGATTTATTGGAAAAAGAAAAATTTGCCGTGGAGTTTAAACAGGCTTTGGTGGCTTTAAATAATGAAATACCCGACGCGCGTTGTGAGCGGCTATTTTTAACTGGCGCCGCGGAAGCGCAATTAAAGCTGGTAGAAAATATTTTAACGAAAGATTTTAATTTGAAGGCGCAGTATCTTTCGACTAAGGAGTATGATAATTTTTTGGCTACGGGAGCCAAAGATATTTCTTTGTCGGCATTATTAGGTTTTAGCGCGCAGGTGGCAAAAGATGATTTGAAATTTGTCCTTCCGGAAATTCAAATTAAGAAGGATATGAAATTTAAATTACAGCAGTTAATGATTCTGGGAGTGAGTTTAATTTATGTTTTAATTATGCTTGGGGGGATTGCTTTAGTGCGCTTAGCGCAAAAACAATCTTATGCCGCGGATTTAAAGAAACGGGTGGTAGTTTTAAGTAAAGATGCTAAGGAATTAGAAGACATTACTAGTAAATTAAAGATTGCGCGGCAATATGTTGATCCGAAAGCTTCGGCTTTAACGTATCTTAATGGTTTAAATCGTTTGTGTCCGGATAATATTGTGATTACTAATTATAGTTGGGAACTCGGCAAGGCTTTTACAATTCGAGGTTATGCTTTATCAATTCCGGATATTTTGGATTTTACGAATACTTTGGGGAATTCAGAGACTTTTAAGGGCGCGCAAAATCGCTATACCCGACGGCGGAAATTAAAAGATAAAGATGTGGTTGATTTTGAAATTTTTGTAAAATGAGAAAATTAAACCCAAAAGAAAAAATACTAGTTATTTCTATCGGAGTATTATTGCTCCTCCTGGTGCTTAAGATCTTTGTTTTAGGCCCGGTGTACGATAAAACGAGCATTTATTCTCAAGAGATTGATCAGGCTAAGGCGACGATTCGTAAATATATGGCCTTAGAGCATAATCGCACGGAAATCCTTAAAGCGCAAAAACAGATCGAGGGGTACTCTAGCCTTAAAGGGTCAGATGAAGATAAATCCGCGATGGTGATGAGTAAAATTGAAGCGGAAGCGCGAAAATCTAAGCTTCAGATATTGGATATGAATTCTGCCGGAGTGACGAAGGTTAAAGGCGGGGTGACGTTATATCGGATTAATTTAAGTTCTGAAGGGCAGTTAAAAAATTTCTTAGATTTTATTTCCGGAATTGAAGGCGCTAATATTTTATTGCAAATTGAGAAGATAACTTTGGCAGTTAAAGACGAAGCGACCGGATTATTAAAAATTGATTTGGTGATTATTGGCGTCGCTTTCGCATAATAATTAGGGACAGAGACTATTTTTTTAAAAATAAATAGTCTCTGTCCCTAATTAAAGGGAGGATATGATGAAAAAAGGGTTTACTTTGATTGAGTTAATGTTGGTGGTAATTATTATTGGAGTTTTATCGGCGATGGTAGTTCCGCGTTTGGCGGGCCGTTCTGAGCAGGCGCGCGCGCAAGCGGCAAAAACCGATATTAGCTCAAGTATTCCGTTAGCTTTGGATCTTTATGAAATGGACACCGGGCATTATCCGGAAGCACTGGATTATTTAAGAACTAATTCCGGAGCGGATGCCGGAAATTGGAAAGGCCCCTATTTAAAGAAAAAACCCATTGATCCCTGGGGTAAAGTTTATATTTATAAAGCTCCGGGTGAACATAATACTGATAGTTATGATCTTTCCTCGATGGGCAGTGATGGAAAGCCGGACACGGCTGATGATGTGGTAAACTGGAGTGAATAATTTGCGAAATTTTCGCGCTTTTACCCCGTTAGAGACTAAATATCGGAGGCATTGGTCGTTTGCCTGTGGCAAGATGTCTCTAACGGGGTTTACTTTGGTGGAAGTAATGATTAGCGTGCTTATTCTTGGGATTGGTTTAACGGCAGTAGCCAATTCTTATATTTTGGCTTTGCGGGGTGCCAACACAGTACAAAATAATGTTGCCGCTTTAATTCTGGCTAAAGAAAAATTTGAAAATTTAGAATTCGCAAGTTTAAAAGGAGCTACAAGCTCTTCTTCTCCCGCGGAAATTATAAAATCCCCTAATAAAGAATATAGTTATGAACAGGAAATTAATCCGGCTTCCGGTCCCGGAGACTTGACTAAATATTTAGTTTCCGCATGCCTGACAATGAGCTGGCCGGAAAAAAATTCTTTAAAAAATGTCACACTGGCGACCTATTTACTTAAACAAAAATAAATTAGTTTCCCAAAGCGCTTTTACGCTGGTGGAACTATTAATTGCGGTGGCGATTTTTTCCGTCGTGAGTATCGCGATTTATTCTACTTTTTCTTCCGGTGCTGGAGTTCTTAAGCGCCTTAAAAACACGGATTTAACAAAACAAAGAATTTTACTTAAAGTTGAAAGGCTTTCTCGGGAGTTACGCCTTCAACCGGCGTGCCGAAAACAATTATTTACGGGCGAGAAAACAAAACTGAGTTTTGGCGCCATCAAGGATTCATTTCCCTACCGGTTAACTTATTATTTTGATACTCCCACCAACGCCATTAAACGCGTGGCGGATAAATTAAATGAAATTATTGATTTAGACGGCACTGTGGATGCGAATTTTCATTCTGCGGCGGTGATTTTTTTGCCGAGGGTAACAGATCTGAAGTTTAGTTATTTGTACCTCGATTCGCAGAAAAATGCTTATCAATGGGTAAACGAGTGGCAGCAGGATTATTTACCTCAAGCGGTGAAGTTTGTGATTACTACAGAGAAACAAAAATATGAAACAACCGTCTATTTACCGAGAAATTAAGCGCGGAAGTATTTTAGTCGTCTGTCTTTGGACGATTATGATCCTGGGTATTTTAGGCTTGGGAATTACCGGTTTGGTTTTTCAGGAAATTAGGTTTGGTAAAACTTACGCCCGATTAGTGGCTTCTTTACCGATTGCCCAAGGCGCTTTAAAAACAGTTTTTTATTTGCGCCAAAACGATCCTACTCCGGCATTTGACACTTGGGATGAATTGAGCAAAGAAGAGGTTTTAAGTTTATGCGCCAATAATTCTTGGCGTTATTTTTTTGTCGATAAAAATAAAGTGGGAGAAAATGATTTAGAAATTATCGACGAAAGCGCCCTGATTAATTTAAATCTTGCCTCGGTCGATGTTCTGGCGCGTTTACCGGGGATGGATAAAGAACGCGCGGAATCGTTGGTGAATTCTAATCTACGGCCGTTTAGTTCCATTTATGAAGTTTTGTTGGTAAAAGATATTACTAAAGAAAGATTTTTACTTTTTAAAGACACAGTTACGGTTTATGGAACGGGCAAAGTAAATATTAACACCGCGAGTAAAGCTGTGCTTATGGCTTTAGGCTTGGATGATGAGGTGGCGAATTTAATTTTACGGTTTCGCCGGGAAAATAAGATTAAGCCGCCCGCGACAGATCCTAGCGCGGCGCCAGTGGGGGATCTGGGTTATGGAATTTCTAATGTGGCGACCTTACTTAATGATTTACGGGAGTTTTCCAGTTTGGGTTTACGCCAAGAGCAGGATCTCTTAATGTTGCTTCCGGTTTTGGATGTGAAGTCAGAGTATCTTCGTTTTAATGTCGTGGCCATGCCTAATGGCCAAGAGGGGCTACACTATAGTATCGTTATTCATCCCCTAACCAAGAAAATTCTCTCCTGGACTGAATATTAACATATAAGGATAACTTGATATCGCGGGTCCTGCCACTGCGGCACCCTGTCGTGCTCGCTTGTGGCTGCGCGCGACAGGGGAAGCGCCTCCGTGTCACCCGCGATGAATTAATTTACGATATTATTATTTATTTTGTGCTTGACAAAAGAGGCGGGATTGATTAAAATTATATAGTAAAATTTTACTATACGGTTTAGCTGGCAGCAAACTCTTTAACTTTAATGGGGTTAGGTGATGATTTGGGAAGCGGCAGTCGAAAGTAAATTTAAGCTCTTAATCTCTAAGATTCCGGTTTTTCATCGGCATATTACTGAATCTGCGGTGATCCGCCAAGCGGAGGCAATCGCGCTTAGTCGTAATTCTGCCCAGGTTGAGGAGCAGGATGTGATCGGCGCTTTTTTTTCGGATGTGCCGTCGCCTTTTTATAGTATGATGATTCGGCTTTTGGAACAGAATAATTTTGATTATAAAAAATACGGTTTTCCTAAGGTGATTAAAAGTTAATGCGGATTGCGGTTATTGGTGCCGGAGCGATTGGTGGCTTGGTCGCGGGGTATCTTAAAGATAAAGGTGAAGCGGTAACTTTAGTCGGCCGCGCGCAAGCGGTGGAAGCGATTAAAGCTCGGGGCCTGGCGATTTCCGGGGTGCGAGGGGATTTTTTAGTTTCACTTGATATCACGGATACTTTAAATTATATTCCGGATTTAGTAATTTTAGCCACAAAAACCCAGGATATTGCTGCGGCTTTAAAGAGTAACGCGCACCTCTTGCAAAATTGTTTATTTTTAACGACGCAAAATGGGGTGCAAGCAGACGCGGAAGTCAGTAAATATATTCCTCGTGAGAATATAATTTCAAGCATCGTGATGTTCGGGGCCACCAACTTAGAGCCCGGTAAGGTGGTGCATAATTTTGAAGGCAGCTGGATATTGGGAAGCGTATTTAATTCCCAAGTGAGTGAGAAAATAATTTCTTTAAGTAACGTTTTAGGCAATATCTTTCCGGTGATCGTGAGTCAAAAGATGCTGGGAATGAAATATTTAAAAATTTTTGCTAATGCTAACAACTGTTTACCGGCAATTTTAGGGAAAAGTATGCAGGAGGTTTTTAGCGATTTAGCAGTGAGCCGAATTAGTATCGCGATTTGGAAAGAGGGATTTGAAATTATAAATCAGGCGGGAATAAATTTAGTTTCTTTACCGGGATTCCCTGTGGAAAGAATTACGCAGTTAATTTCTTTACCGCGTGCGGAAGCGGCGCAAATTTTTTCTAAAATTATGCAAAATTTAAGTCAAGCGCCTTTGTATGGCTCAATTTTACAAAGTATTATGCGGGGCAAAGTTTCAGAGATTGATTATATTAACGGTGAATTTGTGCGTTTAGCAAAAAAAAATAATTTAGGCAGTCCTTTGAATAAAATTTTAGTGGAGATGGTGCATCAAGTTGAAGAGAGCAATCGTTTTTTTAGTAAAGACGATTTATGCGCTCAAACTAAGGAGTTAATTTAAAAATGGCTGAAGTGAAAACCCCTTTTCCAAAAATAAAACTTACGGTCACGGGAGTTTTTGGAGTTTGTTACCATGGTTATAAAATTGGCGATGAACTTATTTTAGAGGATTTTACGCACGCGCCGGAACATTTTTGTTTAGGCTTGGCACACGCGCTTTTTCCGGTAATTTATGCTTTAAGTTTTGGCGCTAAGTTTGGTTTTCGCGATAATCAGCGGTCGTTATTGGTTACTTGTCCGGATGGAGGTAAGTTGGAATTTAAGGCGGAGATTTTAGATAAACAAGGTAACTTACAAGTGATTCCTCGGGATCCGGAGCATCGCGGGCCGGCCCCGAAAAAAATGGTTTTAGAAGTAGTGCAGGCTAAGGGTAAATGTACTTTCGGTTATAAAGTCGGAGATAAGTGGGAAACCACGGGTTTAAAATGTATTCCGGGTTTTTGCGGCGCGGCATTTCATACTGCTTTTCCGGCGTTATTCGCTTTAAATTTTGGAGCGAAGTTTCATTTTATGCCAAATGACAATGCGATTGATACGGTCACTTGTCCGGATGGAGGAAATATAATTTTTAAGGTTACTCGGGTGGAGGAGAAAAAATAGATTATGGCTAAACGCAGAGTGGTAATTACGGGTATTGGAGTAATTTCTCCGAATGGAATTGGCAAGCTTAATGCCTGGAACGGATTTTCGCAAGGTAAAAGCGGTGTGCGTAGAGTAGAGGGTTTTGATGTGACAGTTTTTAACACTAAAATTGCTTCTCAAGTGATGGATTTTGATCCTTTTAAATTAGGGCTGAACCATAAAGAAGCAATGCGCATGGATCGTTATGTGCAATTTGGGGTTGCTGCCGGTAAGATGGCGATTGATGATAGTAAGTTAAATTTTTCTCAAGAAGCTCCCCAGCGGATCGGAGTTTGTTTGGCGAATGCGATTTGCGGAACAAAATATATGGAGGAAGAATTCGCTTTAGTGACGGATGATGGTAAAAAGCCGATCAATCCGGCGTTGGTGCGCCCGGATTTATATGACGCGGCGATGTTTAATACTCCTTCGATTGAAATTTCCAGCCGTTACGGCTTAAAAGGTGTTTGCAATACCATCTCTACTGGTTGCACCGCGGGAACGGATTCTTTGGGTTTTGGTTTAGAGACGATTCAAGATGGAGAACAGGATGTGATGATTTGCGGGGCGGCCGAAGCTCCTTTAACTCCGATTACTTTCGGGGCATTTGACGTGGTGAATGTTTTATCGGTGCAAAATGAATATCCCGAAAAAGCTTCGCGACCGTTTGATAATAAACGTGATGGATTTGTTTTAGGCGAGGGCGCGGGAATTTTAGTTTTAGAAGAATTAGAGCATGCTTTAAAGCGCAATGCGATGATTTATTGTGAGGTTTTAGGTTTTGGGACCAGTTGCAATGCTTTTCATATGACGGACCTTCCCAGCGACGGCCGGGCAATGGAAACTTGTATTAGCCTGGCATTAAAAGACGCTCAGGTTAAGCCCGAAGAGGTTGATTATATCAATGCCCACGGATCAAGCACGCGGATGAACGATATTTTTGAGAGTAATGCTTATAAAGCGATCTTTGGTGATTATGCTTATAAATTACCGATTAGTTCATTTAAATCAATGATCGGGCATCCTTTGGCGGCGGCGAATGCTATTGAGATGACGATTGCTTCCATGATTTTTGAAAAAAATATTTTGCCTCCGACGATTAATCAGGAGGAAAAAGACCCGCAATGTGATTTATATTATATTCCGAATCAGGCGATCGCCAAAAAAGTAAATACGATTATTAAAACTTCGAGTGGTTTTTCAGGGATTCATTCCACGCTGGTTTTAAGAAGGTTTGGTGGATAAAAAATGGAAAAAATAGCAATTACCGGAATTGGCGTGGTCACTCCTTCAGGAATCGGTAAGCGGCAGTTTTGGGCGAATATTAAAAGCGGGCGTTCTTTTATTAAAGAGATTACGCGTTTTGACGCTTCTTTATATCCGGCGCATATCGCCGGACAGATTGATGACCTAGAAAAATATAGCCATATTTCGGAAAGGCTTTTAAAGAAAATCGATGCTTTTTCGCACATGGCTTTGGTGGCGGCGGAGATGGCTTTGCAGGATGCCGGAATCGAGATTAAAAATGAAGACCCGAATTTAGTGGGAATATTTTTAGGTAATGCCATCGGCGGTTGGCTTTATGCGGAGACCGAGTTAAGAGATTTATATTTAGAAGGCCGGGAAGGGGTTTCTCCGTATATGGCTTCCGCTTGGTTTCCGGCGGCTCCTCAAGGCCAAGTTTCGATTTATTATGGAATTAAGGGGTTTTCTAAAACGGTGGTGAGTGATCGCGCCAGTTCTTTAATGGCTTTAGGTTATGCGCGTAAGGTTTTAGCAAAAAATAAATTAAATTTGATTCTTGGCGGGGGGATGGAAGCTCCGGTGACTCCATACGCTTTATTATGTTGTAATACTTATGGAACGCTTTCGAAAAATAATCAAGATCCTCAAGGGGCTTATCGGCCGTTTGATAAGCACCGCAGTGGGTTTGTGATTGGTGAAGGCGCCGGGATTGTAGTTATGGAAAGTGTCGCCCGCGCTAAAACGCGGGGGGCAAATATTTTAGGGTTTATTAGCGGATATGGCACTTCTTGCGATGGAGTCGATAGGATTAGTTGCGCCCCCGACGGAGTAGAGCTTGCCCGAGCGATTAATTTAGCTTTGTGGGACGCGCAAATTACGGCGCAGGAAATCGATTATATTAGTTTAGACGGTTTGGCGGTGGAACTTTGGGATAATTCTGAAATTAATGCTTTAAAATTAGTTTTTAAGGATAATCTAAAAAATATTCCCGTGAGCTGCCCGAAATCAATGTTTGGAAATTTACTCGGAGCTTCCGGAGTAGTGGACATGATTACCGCGCTGCTGGCGATGGAGCATAACCTTGTGCCGCCAATATTAAATTTGGATACTCCGGTTTTAAAGGGAATCAATTTTATTTCTAAAGTGGCCAAAGAATATCAAATAAAAAAGTCTTTAATTATCTCTCGGGGCCGCGGAGGGATTAATTCAGTTTTAGTAGTTGAGAAATAAAGGGGACGGTTCTATTTATT
>CAIVOB010000131.1 GCA_903907475.1 Candidatus Omnitrophota bacterium | reverse complement strand
TTTATGAGAATATTTTAAAATATTCCTCACAAAGTTTCCAGGCGCACAATAATTTGGGTTTAGAATACGATCGGCAGGGTTTTTTCTCGCAGGCAGAAGCAGAGTATAAAAAAGCGTTAGCAATCAAGCCGGAGTTGATTGAGTCAAGGGCAAATTTAGCGAATCTTTATTTTAAATTAAAGCGTTATCCTCAGGCTAAATTGGAGTATGAATTATTGCTGCATTCGCCGCTGGGCGCAAAAGCCGGAGAGGTTTGGAATAATTTAGGTAATGTTTATGAAGCAACCGGAGATTTAAATGAAGCAATGAGCAAATATCTTCAGGCGTTGAAACTTGACCCAAACTTGAAATTTACTGATTTTAATTTAGCGCGTATTTATTATAGTAGAAAACAATCTTTGTTGGCCTTGGAGTATATTCTAGATTCTTTGGGTATCCCAAAGAATCTAGAATCGCGCAGCGCGATGATTGTGAGCAATTTTATGCAAAATGCCGGATATTTCCAGGGGGCGGCAGAATTTTATACTAATTTGGGAGTAGATTTCGCTAAGCATAAAGCATGGCCAAGCGCAATAAATGCTTTTAATTGTGCTTTAGAGCTGAAACCAAATTCCGCGGATTTGTATTTTAATTTGGGGCTGGTTTATCTAAATTTAGGCCAAAAAAGGGAAGAAAAGCGGGCTTTAAAACAAGCTTTAAGAATCGATCCTAATCATATTCAGGCCAAGAGGTTAATTACTCAAAATTAGTTTAGAAAACTGTTGATTAATACTGCCTTTGTGTTAAAATTGAAAATAAGATTGTCATAAAATATGCCTAAAAACTCGCGTGGTTTTACATTAGTTGAGATCATGATGGTAATGGCGATCGTGGCTTTGCTGGTTTCGATTGCGGTGGTGGAAGGAGCGCAATTTCGTAAACAGGCTAACGAAGCTAATTGTATCGCGAATCTAAAATCGATTCTTTCGGGTTTTGAGATTTATGCTGCGCGTCATAACGGGGAGTACGCTCCGGCAACGGAGCAGAATTTGTCTTTTTTAATTCAAGAGGGGTGTTTATTCCAAGATTTAGTGACTTTTAATCAGGTGGGGAATTTTCGTTATATGGTGTTTTCGATTGACCCTTCTGGTTATGATATTCGGGCAATGGCGATTAATTCGGCATTAGCAGATCATAATTATCAGATTCGTCCCGGAGGCCAGCTTAAACGTAGCGCGACCGCGGTATCGAGCGATATGGATTTTCAGGAGTTTTAAAAGCATGTTAAATAATGTAGCGAGAAGTTTTGTGATGATCATGATTGTTTTGGCGCTCCTGGCTTTGGGCTTACGCATCGGGGTGCATAAAATTATCGCTTATAATATTGACGAGAATCAGTTGTTGGCGCAATTAAATTTAAAATTACTTTCTACTGCTTTAGAAAATTACGCCAAAGACAATAAGGGAGTTTATCCGGTCAGCGCTGCGGTTTTAACTAAAGGTGAGCCGGTGTATTTGGAGCGGGATTATTTAGCCGTTGCTTCGATTCATGGTTATGAATATGATTGTCGCCGGCTAGATGCAGCCGGTTACAGTTGTGCGGCGACTCCGGTTAATTGTAAACTTACGGGAAGAAAAGTTTATGCCGTTTCAACCGGGGGTTTAATTATTTCCGAGGAGTGTGATAAGAAATAATGGGGAATTTTTTAGGAAAAATAAATTTTGGCGTTTCAAAAGATAGATTTGCGGTGGGCCTGGATATCGGCACGCAAATGATCAAGCTTTTAAAATTAAAAATTAATAAAGACGCGGTGGAGCTGGTGGATTTTGCCCAAGAAGATGCGCAATTAGATCCGACTGAAGTTTTAAAAAAGATTAAACAGGCGCATAATCTGGATTTGGTGAATGTTTCATTTTGCGGGCCGCAAACGGTTATTCGTTATGTGAATTTTTTGCGCATGAGTAAAAGTGAATTAGCTCAAGCGCTTAAATTTGAAGCGCAGAAACATATTCCTTTTACCTTAGATCAAGTAAATCTGGATGGAGAAATCCTAAAAAATGATTTACCCGATAATAAAATGTTGGTTTTAATCGCGGCTTTAAAGAAAGAGTTAATTTCTCAAAGGTTAAAAGTTTTGGAGAACTCCGGTTTAAGAGCTAATATTATCGATATTGATTCTTTGGCCTTGGTCAATGCTTTCAATTTTAATTTTCCAAAATTAGAAGTGGCGGAAAATAAATCAGTTTGTTTATTAAATATCGGCGCGGCGGAGAGTAATGTTAATATTCTAGAAAATGGCATTCCGCGTTTAAGCCGGGATATTCATTGCGGCGGGGCAGCTTTTACGCGTAAGATTATGGATGTTTTTAGTATTGATTTTAAAGAGGCGGAGCAGATTAAACTCCAACCTTCGGAAGATAAGCTTAATAAAGTTAAGGCGAGCATTGAGAATGTTTTAACGAATTTAGCCAGTGAAATTCGCACCTCGTTTGATTATTATGAAAGTCAAAGTACCGCCAATGTGGCAAAGATTTTTTTAAGCGGAGGAGGGAGTAAAACTTTGGGTTTAAAAGAAATGCTCGGCGGCCATTTAGGTATTCCGGTAGAAATTTGGAACCCTTTGCAGCAGATTAAAATGGGAGAGAAAATTGATAGTTTGAAATTAAACGCATTTTCGCATCAGTTAAATGTCGCGGTAGGCCTGGCTTTAAGATAAGGAAAAATGATTGAGATAAATTTATTACCTGAAGAGTTAAAGGCAAAAACAAAGGAGAAAATTCCGGAGCAGGTGGTGATTAAAACGGATTCTGCTTTTGGGGCGGATCAATTGTTTATTTTTGCTCTGCCGGTGGTAATAGGTGTATTTTTTTGCGCGCATTTATATTTTGTTTTTTGCGGTATCGCCAAAAACAGCCAACTGGTGAGTTTAAACAAGCAGTGGTTAAATCTCCTGCCGCAGAAAAAAGTAAGCGATGAATTTAATCGGGAACATTCTTTGACTTCTCAGGATGCCGGATTGACTCAAGGCCTGGTGAATGCCCGAGTGCTTTGGGCAGAGAAATTAAACAAACTAAGTTTAAATTTACCCTCCGGGATATGGTTTGATGATATTACCGTTAATGCCAAAAGCATGATTATCCGCGGTGAAGTTGTTTCTTTGGATAATGCCGACGTAACGTTGATTAATAAATTTTTGGATAATCTAAGAGCCGATAATGAGTTTACGAAAGATTTTGCTTCTTTTGAATTAAACAATGTGCAGCAAAAAACTATTGGAAGCTATGAGGTTTCGGATTTTACTATTAATGGAGTTTTAAAAGTAAAATGAGTTTTCCTAATATTCAGTTAGACAAGCAGAAGAAGATTCTTATTATTATCTTTGTGGTTTTGTTTACTTATGTTGATCTGAACTATGTTTTAAAAGCTCAGACTAATGGTTTAAAGAGCGCGGATACTAAGATCGCGCGTTTAAATAGTGATTTAACAAAATTAAACAAAGATTTGGCGAGTATGCGCCTGGCTAATACGAGCGCGGCGAGCAAAGCGGAAAAAACGTCCTTAAAGTCTTCTAAACTTTTGGCGGAGAATCAGATTTCCGGGCTTTTGCAGGATATTGCTAGTAGCGCTAATAAGTTTAACGTTAAAATTTTTCAGATTCGGCCGAATCGGGAAGTGCAGGCAAACACTAATTCGGCTCCAGGACAAGATAAACTTACCGGATATTTAATTAATCTGGATTTAATTTGTGATTATCATAATTTAGGCAGGTTTATTAATGCGCTGGAGAATTCTTTAGTTTATATGGGGATTCAGGAGCTTAAAATTGTTACGCAACTTCCGGATTATATGAAACAGAAGGTGACGCTAGTGGTAAAAACTTATGTTAT
>CAIVOB010000130.1 GCA_903907475.1 Candidatus Omnitrophota bacterium | reverse complement strand
TCGGACCGTTTAGGTAACTTAACTTTGGGCAAAAGAGAAGGGCTGGTATTTTTAGGCCGTGATCTCATGGAAGAAAGAAACTACAGCGAGCAGACTGCCCGAGTAATTGATGAAGAGGTAAAAAAGATTACCGATGACGCTTATGCCAGCGCGCTTGAGATTTTAAAAAATAATCAGGAAAAACTTAATTTACTTTCCAACTCTCTTTTAGAAAAAGAGACTTTAAGCGGGGAAGAGGTTAAAAAAATATTAGGGATTCAAAAAAGCGATTTAGCTTAAAAATTTAAATGCAAATCTCCGGTTTTAATTCAGAGTCTACGGTCAGGCAAGCAATGCAGGATATTGGGGTTGATCCTTACGGAATTGAAATCATGCTGCCGAAAACCCAAGGTTTTACCATCCGTTTAAAATCAATTTCTTATATTTGGGCTAATATTTTAAAGCAAGAGTTACTTGCTTTAGGGGGAGATTTAGCGCTATCAAGAGGCGCGCTGGGCGGTAAGGTTAAGAAGACAGATGGTTTGATGATTGGGCAGCTGGCGCAATTTAACGCTTTGACGCAAAAATTAAAAATCCAACCCTTTGGTTTAGCAAAGTTTGGTCAGGAGTTAGCGCTCAATTTAAAAAATTATCAGTGTAGTAATTTTTCTCTTTGCTTAGGAAAATATAGGTTCGATTTATCACGCCGCACGCATATTATGGGGATCATAAATTTAACACCGGATTCTTTTAGCGGTGATGGTTTATATGCTATTAAAACCTCTTATTCACCTGAACTAGCTTTAGCAAAAGCGGAAAAATTGCTTTCTGAAGGTGCGGATATTATTGATTTGGGAGGAGAATCCACGCGGCCGGGAGCAAAAAGTATAAGTGTTAAAGAAGAGCTACGGCGTACTATTCCGGTGATTAAATTACTGGCGAAAAAGATTAAAGCTCCGCTTTCGATTGATACCCGTAAATTTCAAGTTGCCAAGGCTGCTTTAGATGTCGGGGCATTATTAGTCAACGATGTTTCCGGTTTGAGAGATCAGCAAATGGCTAAAATTGTTGCTTCATTTAACGCTGCGGTGGTTCTGATGCATATGCGCGGTACTCCGGAGAAGATGCAAAAAAATATTAAGTATCACTCACTCCTTAAGGATATTCAAGATTATTTAAAACAGCAAATCGCATTTGCGCAGGCTCAAGGGGTCAAACCGGAAAAAATTATTATTGACCCGGGAATCGGATTTGGAAAAACTCTTAGCGATAATTTAGAGCTAATTAAACATTTAGATAGTTTTAAAGTTTTAGGAAAACCCCTACTTTTGGGCGCTTCACGGAAATCTTTTATTGCAAAAGTTGTGGGAGATAGTTTAGAGGACCGTTTTTACGGTAACTTGGCCACTTCGGTTTTGGCCGCCCGAAAGGGTGCAAGAATATTACGCGTCCATGATGTGAAGCAGGTAAAAAGTGTTTTAAAAATGGAGCAAGCGTTAAATTAAAATGTTAATTAATTATTTATTTTTACATTGGAAACCACTGTTAGAGATTATCATCCTGTGGTTTATTATTTATCGGGTAATGCTTTTTTTCGAAGGTACCCGGGCATTACAGGTATTACGCGGAATGATTGTGCTTTTATTTTCTTTTTTTGTTTTTGAAAAATTAAATTTTACGGTTTTAGACTGGTTATTTAAGCAGTTATTCGGGATTTCTATTATTGCGATATTAGTTATTTTTCAGCCTGAGATTCGCAGCGCTTTGGCGCAATTAGGAAAACGTAAACTTTTTAAACATAAACTTAAAGAAGCGGATTTAGCGCTCATGGTTAAGCAGTTGCGCGAAGCCGGAGAAAATCTTGCGAAAAATAAAATCGGGGGATTAATCGCGATCGAAAAAAATGATTCTTTAGCTGGTTATATTCAAAGCGGAGAAATTATCGACGCGCGGATTGGTGCGGATTTAATTCAGGCGATTTTTACGCCTAATAATCCTTTGCATGACGGAGCGATTGTGATCCAGCAGGACCGCATTGCCGCTGCCGGTTGTATATTGCCTTTAACAACCAATCAGGAATTAAACCGGGTTTTTGGAACGCGGCATCGCGCGGCCTTGGGTTTAAGCGAAGAAACCGATGCGATTTTGATCGTTATTTCCGAGGAGCGACAGGATGTTTCGATTATTTATGGTAATAAATTTTATAAAGATTTAGGGGGAGTGGAATTAGAATCAAAAATAACGGAATTATTTAAAGGTCAATAATATGGGAACAAAGAAAAGTATTTTTGAACGTTTTATAATTTCACTTACTTGCCATCCTTGGCTTAAAATTATTTCTTTAATTTTAGCGGTGGTGATCTGGCTCTATGTCCGGGGCGGAGAAAGAATTTAATTCCATGCCAACTCTGGGTGTGAATATTGACCATGTCGCGACATTACGCCAGGCGCGCGGCGGTAATTTGGCGGATCCGTTGGCGGCGGCATTATTATCTGAAAAAGCCGGAGCGCAAAGTATCGTCGCGCATTTGCGGGAGGACAGGCGGCATATTCAAGACCGGGATATTCAGCTTTTAAAAAAGAATATTAAAACACGATTAAATCTTGAAATGTCGGTGAATTCCGAAATTATTAAAATTGCTTGCCGCATTAAGCCTTATCAGGCAACTTTAGTTCCCGAAAGAAGAAAAGAATTGACCACTGAAGGCGGATTAAATGTCGTGTCCGGGCAAAAACAAATTGCCGCTGCGATAAGCAAATTAAATAAATCTCAAGTTGCTGTTAGTTTATTTATTGACCCGGATTTTAAACAGATTTCTAGCGCGCAAAAAATTGGAGCAAAAATTATTGAATTGCATACCGGCGCTTATGCTGAGGCAAAAAATTTAAAATTAAGAAAGAAACTTTTACAACAAGTTGCCGATGCGGCGTTTTACGCTCAAAAATTAGGGCTAACTGTTAATGCTGGGCATGGCTTGGATTATAATAATGCGCGTGCCCTGGCTTTAATTCCGGGTTTGAATGAGCTTAATATCGGTTACGCGATTATTTGCCGCGCGCTTTACGTGGGTTTATTTCAGGCCGTGCGAGAAATGGGAGAATTAATACAATAATGTTTATCGGGACCGGAGTAGACATTACAGAAGTCAGGCGCATCCGCCAGGCGGTTGAAAAATGGGGGGATGATTTTTTGAAACGAATTTTCACTAAGGAAGAACTTGCTAACGCTAAAACGCGAACTTCTTTTTATCAGCATTTAGCGGGAAGATTCGCAGCAAAAGAAGCAATTTTTAAAGCTGTCGGTGACAATACACTTTCCTGGCAAGACATTCAGATTCATAATGACCGGGAGGGCAAGCCGGTTTGTTTATTTTTAAACGGAAAAGCTAAAAACGTAAGTATTGCTATCTCTATTTCTCATGTTAAAACTTATGCGGTTGCCAACGCAATTGCTACAGCGAAAAGCTAAAACCCACAAAGGTGATTTTGGGCACATATTTATTTTAGCCGGTTCCAGTAGGTTTTCCGGAGCGGCATTGCTTTGTGCAGAAAGCGCGCTGCGTAGTGGAGCCGGACTCGTGACTTTAGGGATTCCTCAAGGAATTAATTTCGCGGTAATGAAAAATAAACTCCGGGAGGTAATGGTTTTACCTTTAGCGCAGACTACTAAAGGAACATTAAGTGTTGGAGCTTATAAAAAAATCGCGCTTTTTTTAAAAAATGTTCAGGTTTTAATTATCGGACCGGGTTTGGGAAAGAATAATTCTACGTATGCTTTAGTAAGAAAAATTTTTTCCCGGGTGAAACTTCTGGCCGTGGTTGATGCCGATGCGTTAAATGCTTTAAATGGTAATTTGAAAATTTTAATGCAGCATAAGGGAGAAGTAATCTTAACTCCTCATGAAATGGAGTTTTCGCGCTTGTTTAATGTGGATATTAAGCTGGTGAAAAAAAATAGAAAATTGGTTGCGCAAAAGTATGCAAAACATTATAATAGTACGATTGTGCTCAAGGGGCATCATAGTATCGTAACAGACGGCCGGGGAAACTGTTATCTTAACCAAACCGGTAATCCCGGGATGGCGACTGCCGGATCGGGAGATGTTTTAAGCGGTATCATTGGGGCATTTTTAGCACAGGGATTAGATGCTTTTTGTGCCGCTAAATACGCAACTTATATTCATGGCTTAGCCGGCGATTTAGCCGCAAAAGATAAAACACAGATGGGATTAATTGCCTCTGATATTATTGCAAGAATTCCGGAGGCTTTAAAAAAGAGTAGTATTTTGCCGGCGTAGCTCAGTTGGTAGAGCGGCTGTTTTGTAAACAGCGGGTCGGGGGTTCGATTCCTCTCGCCGGCTTTTAAAAATAAATTTTAAGGGTAGGTACCCAAGTGGCCAAAGGGGACAGACTGTAAATCTGTTGCACCTGTGCTTCAGAGGTTCGAATCCTCTCCTGCCCAAATTTTTCGTGCTTGCGGGAGTAGTTCAGTGGTAGAATGATAGCCTTCCAAGCTATAAATGGGGGTTCGATTCCCCTCTCCCGCTTATTTTTTAAATAAATACAGGAAGCCTTAAACCATGGATGCTGCGGTAAACGAAAACAAAGAAATATTGCATAAGCTTCTGGATAATGCCGGGGTAATGATTCTTTATTTGGATCCCCACAAAAATATTTCTTTCTGCAATAAAAGAATAGAAGATCTTGTCGGGCTGCCGCATTCTGATATCATCGGAAATAATTGGTTAAAAATTTTATTTGGCAATAGTGAGAACAATATTAAAGAAAATATGTTTAAGGCGATACTCGATGATTCTATAAAATATAAACGCGCTAAAGATTTCGAAGTCGTGATTCCGGATAAAGAGGGGAATAAAAAAGTAATCTCCTGGAGTATTACTCCGATTTTGACCGATAACCAGAGAATCGAAGGCAATATTTTATTCGGACAGGATGTCACCGAAATTAGAGAGCGGGAGGCTTCATTAAGAAATATCGATGAAACCTTAAAAAATATACTCTCAAGCCTAACGGAGTATGCGCTCTATGTTATTAATTTGGAAGGAAAGATTACTTATTTTGGAATGGGCGCGGAATCAATGCTCGGTTGGAATAAAAGCGATATCATTTTTAAGCCGGTAAGCGTTTTACATTATCAGGATTTCGATGGGGCTAAATTACATTTTATTTTGGAGCACGTGCGTTTATTTGGTAAATATGAAACGGAATTGGAGCTAGTCTCGCGTAATGAGGTCGTGGTCCCTACAAGCTTAACGGTGACGCAATTTTTAGATGCTAATGGAAAGCTTTCGGGTTATATTTTTATTGCTAAAGATATTACCGAAAGAAAGAAACTGGAGTATCAGGTGATTCAGTCGGAGAAATTGGTCGCTCTCGGACAGCTCTCTGCCGGAATGGCGCATGAAATTAATAACCCTCTTTTTGTTATTTCCGGAAGGCTGGAATTGTTGCTTCAGGAAAAGTTGGATCATAAGGTAAGAGAAAATTTAGTTTTAATTAATAATCAGGCAATTCGGATTCAACAACTTGTGGAAAGAATTCTTAAATTTTCCCGTAAAACTAATCCTACTTTAGAACCGCTTAATATTAATGAGACGATTGAGCAGGTTTTACCGCTAATAAATTTTAGCAAATTGCCGGCAGCGAAAATAAAAATTGAAAAAAATTTCGATCAGGCAATGCCTTTTATTAAAGGTGATTTGCATCAGCTGCAAGAGGTTTTTGTAAATCTTCTAATGAACGCTTACCAATCGATGCCGGGGGGCGGAGTAATAAGAATTATTACTTCTAATTTTCATAATCTTTATGCTCAGATTCAAATTAGCGATACAGGAATAGGGGTGGCTCCGGAGCAGCTAAAAAATATATTCATGCCTTTTTTCACGACTAAAAAAGAAGGTACGGGATTGGGTTTATCAATCTGCCATAATATTATTAAAAATCATGGTGGTTCTATCGAACTTGAGAGCCAGATTAACCAGGGTTCGACCTTTACAATCAAGCTGCCTTTTATTTAAAGGAGGAATGATGTCTTATAAAATTTTAGTGGTTGATGATGAAGTGGCGGTGAGAGAAACACTTTGTGATCTGCTGCAAAATGAGGAATGTTTTGCTTCTTCCTGTAGTAGCGGTGAGGAAGCTTTAGTATTTTTGGCCAAACAAGAATGCGATATTGTGCTTTTAGATATTAAGTTAGCTGAGGCCAGCGGCCTGGAAGTATTAAAAAATATCCGTCAGATATACAAGGAACTTCCGGTAGTGATGATTACCGGATTTGGTTATGACGAAGATTTAATTGCTAAGTCAAGGCAATTAGGTTGTTCCGGTTATGTCGGTAAGAATATGTCCGCCGCCAAAATCATTACGATTATAAAACAGTTTGTTAAGAACGCTCAGGATAAAACTTGTGGATAATTTAAAACCAAATCAAGAACGCCGGGAGTTTGTCAGGGTTACGCACGAGGTACCATTGGATTTTAAAATTTGTAACCGAGATACCGTCTCGAAGCTTTGTGCCGGATATGCGGTTGATATAAGCCAATCGGGAATTTTTTGTCAACTTGGGCAAAAAGTAAATCTTAACGATTTGCTTTGGCTATCTTTTGACCGTTCCACGTTAGATTTTTGTAAAGAGCTGGAGAATAGAGTTTTTATTTACCAAAATGGGATTATTGGGAATGTTGCGCGCGTCGAAGGTTCGGAAACCGGCAGTTACAATGTTGGCGTAAGATTTGTCACCCGTAAAGAAAATGATGTCGGAAATATTTTTACGCAAACCTATTTTTTAGAAAGAAATTTTCGCTCCCAACATGAATAAATTACGGATTAGTATTTTAGGCGACGGAGGATGGGGAACAACATTGGCTAAGCTCTTAGCGGATAAGGGGTATTCGGTTACGCTTTGGGGGGCTTTTGAAGATTACGTAAAAATTGTTGCTAAAACGCGCTTAAATACTAAATTTTTGCCGGGAATTAAAATTCCCCAAGCAGTTAGTTTGGAAAGTAACTTACTTGTGGCAGTTAAGAATAAAGATATTATTGTGTTGGCGATTCCTTCGCAATATACTAGAATGGTTTTAAAAAGAATTAAAGGGAAGTTTGCACAAAAAACTATTTTTTTGAGCGTTACCAAAGGGATTGAAATAGCATCTTCGCAGCGGATCTCACAAATTATTCGGCAGGAACTGGGTGCGGTAAAATTGGCGGTGCTTTCCGGGCCGACGATCGCGCGTGAAGTTGCTTGCGGAGTTCCTACTACCGCTGTCGTAGCAGCATCGAGTAAAGATATTCGTTGTAAAATTCAAACGTTATTTAATACTGAAAGATTTCGGGTCTATACAAACTCGGACGTTATTGGCGTAGAATTAGGGGGTAGTTTAAAAAATGTGATTGCGATTGCTTGTGGAGTGGCTGATGGCTTAGGTTTTGGTACTAATACCAAAGCGGCAATTCTTGCTCGGGGATTAGCGGAAATATCGCGGCTTGGTGTTGCTCTAGGAGCAAAGGCGGAAACTTTTAAGGGTATAAGTGGTCTAGGGGATCTAGTAACGACTTGTATAAGTCCGCAAAGCCGTAATCGTTGTCTGGGAGAAGAAATTGGTAAAGGAGTGAATGTTAAAAAGATTTTTAAAACGATGCAAATGGTGGCGGAAGGATATCCGACCGCAAAATCCGCTTACGCGTTAAGCGTAAAACACAAAGTAGATATGCCAATTACTAAAGAAGTTTATCATTTGCTTTATAAAAATAAATCTCCTCAAGCGGCAGTAAAAGATTTAATGACGCGCAAAAGCAAAGAGGAGTAAAATATTGGAAAAGTTATAGTTTGTGATGGGCGTGCCCCGTTACAAACTATAAGATTTAAAAATTTGCGAAGGTGTGATGTGGGCGTGCCCCGTTACATCTCCGCAATCTAAGACTCTGAGATGTAACGGGGCGTGGCTCAGCTTGGTAGAGCGCTTGAATGGGGTTCAAGAGGTCACAGGTTCAAGTCCTGTCGCCCCGACTTAGGATCCACAAGAAGTAAGTTTATTAAAAAGAGAGGGGAGCAAAAAATGGCATATGTCGGACCAGAAAAAAGAAAGTATCCGCGGGCGGTAGGCAGGTTCATTGTTTCTTATCGCGTGATCGAACATGCTGGGGAAATAGATTTAACGCAAACGAAAAATATTAGTTTAGGAGGAATGCTTTTAACGACTAACTGTCAGTTTCCTTTAGGTACCAATTTAGCGTTAGAGATTCGGCTCCCTTTTGATCCGCATCCGATTATGATTATTGCCAAAGTGTTAGAATCAAAAGAGATTACAAAGAATATAATTTACGACACGCGATTAATATTTTTAGCGGTTGACGAAAGGCATCGCAATGTCATTAATGAGACTGTCGGTTATTATCTTAAGAAGGGGTAATTATGCGAAAAATTAACATTGGTTTAATTGGTTTTGGAAATATCGGCTGTGGCCTGGTAAGGATTCTTCAGCAAAGGAAGGCTTTGCTTAGCCAAAAAACCGGGACCGAAATTGTGATTAAAAAAATTTGCGACCGGGATCTGATTTCTAGAAGAGACGTCACCGTTAGTAAAAGTTTAC
>CAIVOB010000129.1 GCA_903907475.1 Candidatus Omnitrophota bacterium | reverse complement strand
CGGCTACTAATTCTAGAACCGCGGTTAACTTTACTTCATAACAAAAATATTCCCCTTAAATTATTATTTTCTCGGTTTTTTCTTACAACCACAGCTCTTACACATCGTTTCCTCCTTTAGATTATCACTTCAGGCGACAAGTCGGTTTAATACCCTGTTTTTCAAAATAATGTTGATGGTACTCCTCTGCCGGATAAAATTCTCCTGCGGCAACAATTTGAGTCACAATAGGTTTTTTGAAATTTTCTAGTCTTGCTTTAGATTGACGTGCCGTTTTTTCCTGTTCTAAAGTATAATAAAAAATTACCGAACGATACTGAGAACCAAAATCCGGGCCTTGACGATTAAAAGTTGTCGGGTCATGATTGTCCCAAAAAACATTTAATAAATCATCATAAGAAACAATCTGCGGATCATATTCTACCCGCACCACTTCCACATGCCCGGTTTTATCCGTACAAACATCTTTATAAGTAGGATTTTTTAGGCTTCCGCCCATAAAACCGACAGTTGTATTTAGCACTCCTTTTATCCGGCAAAAAACCGCTTCCGCGCCCCAAAAACAACCCGCGCCAAAAACAGCAATTTCTTTATGCAAAAGTTGCTCCTGAGAAATAACCCGCACTAGCTGCAAAGCCACGACATTAATACAATAACGTTTTCCGCTCGGAAGCGGGCCATCATTAAAAACATGCCCCAAATGCGCTTCACAACGGGCGCAAAGAATTTCGCTGCGCTTCATGCCTAAAGTATTATCCGGAATAATTCTTATATTAAGCTCTGAAACTGGCTGCCAAAAACTCGGCCAACCGGTTTGTGATTCAAATTTATTTTCATAACGAAATAAATCTGTTTTACAGCCGACGCATTGATAAATACCGCTTTCCCCTTTAGGAGGGATCGGGCACTGCGTTAAAAACGGCTGCTCCGTGCCTTTGAGCCGAGTAACACGATACTGCTCTGGAGTAAGAATTTTTTTCCAATCAGCATCAGTTTTATAAATTTTATTTACATCTTCTACCTTATTTGTCAAAACATTAAAAATTTTTATTTTTTGGAAATTAGAATTAACATTTTCCATTTTTGCCCCCAACAGCAATGGTAAAATCAAAAAAAATAAAAAAAATCTTAAAATTTTCATACACGCAGGCGCTATTTTTTAAAACTTCACGGTAATTTCTTTTTTTAATACACCGCTGATGCTGCAATATCCTTCAACATATAACACATCACCATCTTTAACATCCGAAATTAAATAATGCACGGTCTGACTAAGAGAATTTTCCTGACGCCCAATGCTCTGTTCAATAATTTCCTCTCCATTCAATCCCACGTCAACTTTTTTAATATAATGATTCACCGGATTGCTCGTATTATGCATAATCACGGCATCCAGCATCTTCGTCTTGGCGTCAAAAGTAATCTGAATATCCGACGGCGGATGCGCAAAAGCTGTAGAGATAACTGTAAAAAAAGTAAAAAGTACCCCAAATAACACTATTTTTTTCATACCCTGCCTCCTTTTTTAAAAGGTAAAAGATTTAATATTGGAACAGTAATATTGAGCACTAATAAACTGAAGAGTTCCGCATCAAATCTTACCCCAACTTCTGTTAAAATAAAAATTAATCCTGCCAAACCCGCACCAAAGAGATACTTCCCTTTTGCCTGAAGCGGCGTAGTTTTCGGTTCAATCACCATCACAAAAATATAAAAATAACTAAAATAACCAAAAACATTCCAAAAATTAACTTTTTGTATAACCGCCTGAATTCCGAATAATAACAAAGCAACTAAGAAATACCCGATGACAACTTCAGTTTTATTAATCTTATGCATAAAATAAATTCCAAACGGCACTAAAATATACCAAAGATAGGTCCCTCTCCACTGTGTGGAAACGCCTAAAATCATAAGACTCAAAAATATACCAAATGCCGCGGGATTAAAAAGATGTTTTTTCTTAAAAACAATTAGATGTTTAGAAATGATCGCGAATGCCACGGCAAGCATAAATTTCCACCATACCTCGTCACTGGAAATGACATAACCAATAATTAAACCGGTGATAATGGAACTTTCCGTAAGTTGAAATTTTTTAGTTTTTAAATACAGGATTATACTTTCAATCACAAACGCAGATATGACTGCTATTAAACAAGTAAACAAAAAAACGGAAGCTTTATCTTTTAGGGTGAGAAAAACAATAAAACCGATAAGATAAAGAATTAATTGAGTTTTTACAGACTTAAGATTGAGCATCTTCTTTTGTCCTCGGTAAAGACACAAATAATTATATGCTCAATGCCTTAAGATATCAAGAATATTCTGGTATTTAAAAATAACTCCTGCGGGTAACCCGAAGTTTAAAGAGATAACTCTTCTAAATATTCCCAACGCGCGTAAGCTTTTTCCAACTCTTGCGACAAAAATTCCGCGCGCTCTTTAGTTTGCGCGATTTCGAGAGCATCTTTCTGATAAAAATTAAAATCACCCAAGAGCGCGTAAATTTTCTTCTGCTCGGTTTCAATTTTCTCAATTGCCGCGGAAATACTATCCAATTCCCGCTGTTCTTGAGAAGTAAGTTTGCGCGCTACTATAGGTTTTTTGGATTGCGCGCTTTTTTTTGCCAATTTTACTTTTGCCGGTGCAACTAATACAGGTTGACGCTGACTCAACCAGTCATCGTAACCTCCAACATACTCATTAATCACTCCGTCTCCTTCTAAAACCATCGTCGAAGTAACGACATTATTAAGAAAAACCCGATCATGACTCACCAAAAGCAGTGTGCCAGGATAATCCAACAATAATTCTTCCAAAAGCTCTAGCGTCTCGACATCTAAATCGTTGGTCGGCTCATCCATTACTAAAACATTGGAAGGCTTAGAAAATAGTCGCGCCAGAAAAAGACGATTGCGTTCCCCACCCGAGAGAATCTTCACCGCAGTCCGCGCCCGATCCGGAGTAAACAAAAAATCTTGTAAATATCCAATAATATGCTTGGGCTTACCATTAATGACGATAGTATCTGACTCACCATTAATATTCTGTGCCACGGTCATATTTTCATCTAACTGTTCACGCAGCTGATCATAATAAGCAACCTGTAAATTCGTCCCCAGACTAACCTTACCTTTTTGCGGCGCAAGTTTTCCCAATAACAATCGCAGCAAAGTCGTCTTCCCACTGCCGTTAGGCCCGATGACGCCAATTTTATCTCCCCGCATGATTTGTGTCGTAAAATCTTTCACTAAGCATTTCTCTCCATATCCAAAACCAAGCTGTGAAATTTTAGCTACCCGATGCCCCGAAGGATCGGTTTTTTGCGCACGCATCCGCACTTGGCCCAGCACTTTGCGTTGCGTTTTCTTTTCTTCCCGCAAATGTTCCAACGCCTTGACCCGGCCTTCATTACGACAGCGCCGGGCCTTAACACCTTTACGAATCCAAATCTCTTCTTCCGCTAATTTTTTATCAAAATTCTCCCAACGCGCTTCTTCCATCTCAAGTGACGCTTGTTTACGTTCCAAAAAAGTCTTATAATCACATGACCAACTAAAAATTTTCCCCCGATCAAGTTCTATAATTCTTGTCGCGATCCGAGTCATAAACATTCGATCATGCGTGACAAAAAAAACCGTACCAGAGTACTTTAGCAAAAATTCTTCCAACCAAAGCATGGAATCAATATCCAAATGATTGGTCGGCTCATCAAGCAATAAAACTTCCGGCTTAAGCACCAGCGCTCTGGCCAAAAGCGCGCGGCGTTTTTGCCCGCCGGATAATTGCGCGAAATCACTATCCGCGTCGAGCTTCATCTTAGCAATCACTTCTACAACTTGATTATTAAGATCCCAGCTGTCAGTATGATTAAGTTTATCCTGTAACAAATCCAGCTGTTTTAATAATCCCGGAGTATGTTCAGTTTGCAAACGCTGAGTAAGATGATGATACTGGCTTAATAATTTGGCAGCTTCTCCTAGCCCGGAAAGAACGATATCAAAAACTGATCCGCTAATATCAACCGGCACTTCCTGCGGTAAATAAGCGACCTGAATTCCTTTTTGAAAAATAACTTTACCGGCATCAACCTGCTGTTGGCTGTTCATAACCTTCATTAAAGTCGTTTTACCCGCGCCATTACGGCCCAATAGAGCAATCCGCTCACTGGGCTCCAATTGTAAACTTAAAGCATCAAAAATAAGCGGACCACTAAACGCCAAATTAATTTCCTGTAAACTGATTAACGCCATTTTTATAAACCGATTAAATAGAACCGTCCCCTTTAAGTGCTATGGTAATTTGCTGCTCTTGGAATTCCACTAAATCGCCTAAACGTAATTTACAACGCACACGAGTTTCGACTTGTCCATTAACTTTGACCGCACCCGAAAGAATAATTTGTTTGGCTCCCGCTCCGCTACCAGCCAACTCCAGCACTTTGAGTAAATTATCCAGCTCAATAAACTCAGATTTTAATTTAAACTCCATCTTTAAACACCTTTAATTTTTAAAAATTATATGCCGCATGCTTAACAATAAGCTTGAGCGCTTTTTTAAGTAGACGCTTACCCGGTTCTTGGCGATGCCAAGGCGAAGCGCCGGAAGGATGCGGTAAAGGAATTAAATCAAAAGTGTGCCCCGCGCGATTTACAACAAACTTTTTACCAATAATCTGATCGAGCTTTTGTAAAGGAATAAATTGAGCGATCGCGAGTTTCCCCACCGGAATAACCAAATCCGGCTGCAAAATATTTAATTCACGTTTAAGCCATATCGAACAATTTAATATTTCCAGGGGCGACGGCACCCGGTCTCCACCCGTGGGATTTTTTCCGGGAAAACAACGGCACACTGCCGCCATATATATCGCAGCGCGAAATTGATCTTCACTTATTCCTCCCGCTGCCCTAAACCAACCAAAAAGAGTTTTACCCGCGGTCCAGGCAAATGGCCGGCCCAGTTTTGGCTCTTTATCGCCCGGCGCTTGACCCACTAATAAAATTTTGCTCACCACCGCTCCCCCACTGACTACCGGAGGATACATCTGCGGACACAACCGACACTGCCGCAATCTTTTAACGTGCGTGGTAAGTTTTTTGGAAGTATTTCTATTATTTATCGCATCCTTCATTTTAAACTATTTTTCCCCCCTCCCAGATTGATTAGGGTAATTATATACGTAATACCTGGCGATATCAAGAATATTACTAAAGCTTTGAAAAAAGTATGGACTTAAAGAGAAAAGTATGATTAAATTATACGTAATTAAAGGAGCAACTAATGCGCAGAAAAAATATAATTATCATTCATATTGTCCTTCTTATCCTGGCTGTGTTATGGATCTTATATCTTAGCAATCCAAAAGATATCATTATTCAAGAAGCAAAGATCGTCACCGGTGTGGATGAAAATTTAACGCCGCTTAAAGTAACTAATCTTTTCCCTAAAAATACCGCCAAGGTCTCCGCTTGGATCAGCTGGAGAAACGCCAAAATTAATACTCAGCTTTTAGTAAAATGGTATTATCTGACTGATGACCTGCCAATCTACGACTATAACTTAAGCATTCCTAAAAGAGAAGGCATCGCTAATATTGTGCTTGCGATGCCGGAAGGAAAAACACTACCTTCAGGCCTATATAAGGTAACGCTTCTGACAAATAAAAAACAAATTGTAAAACCTCTTACCTTTAAGATACAATAACCACAGCCTTTCAATCAATTATGGAAAAAAAACCTAAGAAGATTGGAGAAATCCTAATTGAAAAAGGCCTCCTCTCAAAAAAAGATCTTGATACCGCCTTAGAAATACAAAAAGACGAAAAAAAACTTATTGAAAAGAAAACCCTCACTTTACACCGCAAACATTTAATCTTCGTTGTCGCTTTTTCTTTACTCCTTTCAGCTTTTCCAATTACTT
>CAIVOB010000128.1 GCA_903907475.1 Candidatus Omnitrophota bacterium | reverse complement strand
TTGCAGATGCCGATCTTTTTTGCTTTGTATCAAGCTTTAATTCGTTCCGTGGCTTTGCGGGGGGCGCATTTTCTTTGGATTAAAGATCTTTCTTCGCCGGATAAACTTTTTACCTTAAAAACGTCATTACCTTTGTTTGGAAATCAAATTAATATTCTTCCGATATTGATGGCGATCGGCATGTTTATACAACAAAAAATATCTACCACCAAGGCTACCGGTGATGCCGCGCAGCAACAAAAAATAATGGCGATTATTATGCCGGTCATGTTTGGGGTCATTTTCTATCAGATGCCATCTGGCCTGGTGCTTTATTGGTTTGTTAATAGTGCTTTAATGCTAGCTTATCAATTTAAGGTCAATCAACAGAAATGAGAAATAAAAAATTTGTTGAAGCTGAAGGCATGACAGTAGAAGAGGCAATTGCTAAAGCGCTATTGGAGCTAAAATTACCACGAAATAAAGTGAAGGTCGTGAGTTTATCCGAAGAGAAAAAGGGGCTTTTTGGAATGCCAGGGGCGAAACCTGCTAAAGTGCGGGTAAGTGTAATTTCGGATAAAGAAAATTCTTGACAATTGTTTTAAATTTGGGATAATTGAGATAAAGATAAGTAGATAGTTCCGCGTGGAACAATTCATAAACATATTGATTCCAATGGGTAAAATCATTGCAGTTTGTAATCAGAAGGGTGGAGTAGGTAAAACTACTACTTCAATCAATCTTGCCACTTGTCTGGCGATGGCGGGCAAGAAGGTAATTCTCATTGATTTAGATCCTCAGGCTAATGCCACGAGTGGTATAGGCATCAATAAGCATGATGTGCAGAAGAGTACCTACCATATTTTACTTGAGGAAGTTAAGATTGCCGATGTTTTGCAAAAAACGATGATTGAAAATCTTTTTCTTGCGCCATCAAATTTAGATTTAACCGGCGCAGAAGTAGAATTAGTAGGAGTATTAGGGAGAGAGTACCGTTTAAAAAGAGCGTTGCAAAGCGAGAAAGAAAATTATGATTTTATTATTATTGACTCTCCGCCTTCTTTAGGGTTATTGACGATCAATGGATTATGTGCCGCGGATTCGGTAATTATTCCGGTGCAATGTGAATATTACGCTTTGGAAGGATTAACGCAACTCCATAATACCATTAGACTTGTGAAAGAAAATCTTAATCCGGATTTAAGTATTGAAGGGGTGCTTTTAACAATGGCGGATTTTCGCACAAATCTCACTAAAGAAGTGATCCAAGAAGCTCGGAAACATTTTAAGGATAAGGTTTACAATACCGTGATTCCAAGAAATATTCGTTTAACAGAGGCGCCAAGTTTTGGACAGCCGATTGCTTTGTATGACCCAGATTCTTTAGGGGCACAAAAATATTTTGAATTAAGTAAAGAAGTGTTAGGATTAACCTTGAATGCTAAAATTCCACAAGGAGAGCGATAATGGAAAGAAGAGCTTTAGGTAAAGGTTTAGGAGCCTTGATTCCGGAGAAACATGTTGAAGGCCATACACATAGAGAAGAAGTAATTTATGTCCAAACTGATTTAATTAAAGCTAATCCTTTACAACCGCGGGAAGATTTCGATGCGGAAAGTATTCTTGAATTGGCGCAATCAATTAAAGAAAAAGGAGTAATTCAGCCGCTTTTAGTGCGACGTCGAGGTGATACCTATGAATTAATTGCTGGCGAAAGAAGGCTTCGTGCAGTTAACTCTTTGGGGCTCAAGGAGATACCGATTATCGTTCGTGAAGTGAGCGATCAAGATTCTTTGGAATTGGCGTTAATTGAAAATATTCAAAGAGAAGAATTAAATCCCATTGAAGAGGCACATGCTTATCAACATCTGATGGATAAGTTTAACGTGACTCAAGAAAAGATCAGTGAAGTTTTAGGAAAATCTCGCGTTACGATTACTAATACTTTACGTTTGTTAAAACTTCCGCATGAGATTCAAGCGGAGATGAAGCGGGGCAGAATTAGTTTTGCGCATGGCCGGGCGTTATTGGAGGTTAATGACGCGAATCAACAACGAAAATTGATGCAGGAGATTATTGCTAAAGGCCTCTCGGTGCGCGAATTAGAAAATTTACTTAAAAGTAGCCGGCCAAAATTAATGCGGCGTAAAACTTCTCCTGGCGCTGGGGATCCATTAGTGGCAGTTTTAGAAGAGCAGTTGCAGCATGTTCTGGCGACGAAAGTGCGCATTAGTAAAAAAAAGAAACGCGGGCATATTATGATTGAATTTTATTCCCCAGAGGATTTAGAACGCATCGCAAAAGTGATTAAAGGAGGAAGTTTAAAATGAATCAGGCAGTTTTGATTTTAATTAAACCCGATGGATTAAAAAAGTCATTAACCGGTAATATTTTAGCGCGCTTATCGGAAACGAAGCTTGAGATTGTTGCGGCAAAAATGGTGCGGGTTTCTAAGGAGCTGGCGGAAGAACATTATCAGCATTTAAAAGATAAACCTTTTTTTGGAGAAATTGTCAAATATTTGCAAGGAGAGTTGCATGACCGTAAAAAAGTTATGGCGTTAGTTTATTGGGGAGAAGATGCGATAAAAAAATGCCGTGATTTAGCGGGAGCTACTAATCCGGAAGAAGCAGAGTCAACTTCAATCCGGGGGTCTTATGGGCGGATTACGACCGGCGGTGTTTACGAAAACGTGATTCATGTTTCGTCGCAAGAATCGGAAGCCGAAAGAGAGATTAAACTCTGGTTTCATCCGGATGAGGTGATTGTGGATTTATATCTGGCAAAAAAAGTCGCGCACAAGGAATATAAAACTTACGATTGGGCTTAAAATCTAATGGCAAAAATAATTAGCAGTATGACCGGTTTTGGTAACCAAGACGCCGAAGTTAAAGATATCGGAAGGATTTCGATTGAGTTACGGTGCATCAATCATAAATTCTTAGAAACTGTTTTTCATTTACCTGAGGGGTTGCTCTCTTTAGAAGATAAATTTAAAAAAGAAATTGAGGCTAAGATAAAACGCGGTAGGATCTTTTGCGCCGTTAATATTAGGTCGATTGATGCCCAAGGGATTTTTATTAATCGCAAACTTTTAAAAAATTATTTGCAGGAACTTCGGGAGTTAAAACATGAATTTAAGTTTGCCGGAGAATTAAGCTTAGACGCTTTGATTAGATTGCCGGGTATTTTATCTTTAAAGGAAAATAAACCCAGCGGCGCGCATATTTGGGAATCATTGCGGCCTTTATTTTTACAAGCATTGGCAAGCCTGGTGCAGGCGCGGGATAAAGAAGGACGCGCTTTGGCGCGGGTATTAAAAGCCAGAAGCCAGCTCTTAAAAAAAGATATTATTTTTATTAAACAACGTTTTAATTTAGCGGTGCGGCTGAAACTCAAAGTTATTAAAGCCGATGACGAGCGTTCAGCTTTTTTAAAGAGCGCGGAAATTGCCGAGGAGATTGATCGTTTAAATTTTCATATTATTAATTTCGTGCAAAAAATTTCTCAAGGCGGGCCGGTGGGCAAGGAATTAGATTTTATTACCCAGGAGATGCAGCGCGAAGCTAATACTTTGGCGGCAAAAGCGTTTGATTTGGTAATTTCCGGGCGCGCGGTAGAGATGAAAAGTCAGATTGAAAAAATTCGCGAACAAGTACAGAATATCGAGTAGTGAAAAAAGCTCAAGCTTTAAATAAGTTTGGTAAACTTTTTTGTATTTCTGGCCCTTCAGGCTCAGGCAAGACCACCCTTCTGGCTACTCTGTTGCAAGATAAAAAAATTGCTAAATTATTGAGTAAATCACGCTCTTTAACTACTCGGCCGAAGCGCACAGGTGAAAGGCAGGGGCAAGACTATTTTTTCGTAAATAAAAATAAATTTGAAAATTTATTA
>CAIVOB010000127.1 GCA_903907475.1 Candidatus Omnitrophota bacterium | reverse complement strand
GCCTCCGTGTCACCCGCATAAGGGAAATTTTTCTAACTTGCTTGATAGCTTATTTGTCTATTAGCGGGTGGCTGGTTTTGGTTTCGAGCACGGCGTGGAGGCCAGGAGCGGGCATGGTTCACCCTCTTTCTTTTGGGACTAAGTGAGAGCGACGCCAGCCGACTCGAGCGAAGTTTTGCCGCGCTGGGGCAAAACGAGCGTCCGTGCGAAAAACAAAACCAGACAGGACCCGCTAATTTCATAGCAGAATCCGCATAAGTAAAGTTCTTACTGCATGCTAATAAAACCTCAATCTTATTTGACAGGGGCACATATTTTTGTTAAAGTATATCAAATTTGCTGGCGTTTAAGCTTTAATTTACCTACTCCAACCAAGAAAGCCTAGAAAATTATAATGGAAGAAAATTTGACACTTTCCGTGACGCCTTTATTTCACCAACATCAAGAGTTAGGGGCGAAAATGGCGCCTTTTGGCGGGTGGTTAATGCCGATTCAATACAGCGGAATTATTGAAGAGCATAATTGGACACGCTCGAGTGCCGGGCTTTTTGATATTTGCCATATGGGTGAATTTATCGTGGAAGCAGACTTAGCGAAAAGTAATCTTGAGCAGCTGGTGACGGTAAATTTAGAAGATATGCCTTTTTTTTCCTGCCGTTATGGATTTATGCTTAATGAGCAGGGCGGAATTATTGATGATCTTTTAGTTTATCGCATTAACAATACGCAATGGATGCTCGTCGTTAACGCCGCGACAACTGATAATGATGAGGCACATTTACGTAAATATTTAAATGCGGATACGAAATTAGAAAATATTTCTCAACATTTGGGAAAATTAGACCTTCAGGGCCCAAAAGCTCAAGCAGTATTAGAGGAATTAGTCGGCGCGGCAATTAAAGATTTGAAATATTATACTTTTGGATATTTTAAGTTGCTGGGTGAAAAAATTATCATTAGCCGTACGGGTTATACCGGTGAATTAGGTTATGAATTATATATGCCTAATAGAAAAATAAAGGAATTATGGCAAAAATTACTTTTGGATCCGCGCGTGAAGCCGATTGGATTAGGCGCGCGGGACACTTTACGTTTAGAGATGGGTTATAGCCTTTATGGCCAGGATATTAGCTCGGATATTACTCCTTTGGAAGCGGGATTAGATAATTTTATTGATTGGGATAAAGAATTCATAGGAAAAGCGCAGTTAGTAAAACAAAAGCAATTCGGAGCTAAGCAAAGATTAATTAGTTTTATTGCCAGTTCTCGACGATCACCCCGGCACAATTATCGCATTCTTTACCAGGGTAAGGATCTGGGCGCGGTCACAAGCGGTTCTTTTTCACCGAGCTTAGGCGTGGGGATCGGGATGGGATATGTGAGCCAGGAAATTAAACCGGGTGAGGAAATTATACTTGGTGAGAATTTTCTTTACATATCGGCAAAAATTACGAGGAAACCTTTTTATAAAAACGGCAGCGCTAAAAATTAAGGAGATTTAAAAATGTCTTTACCGAGTAATCTTTTTTATACTAAAGATCATGAATGGGCTAAAATCGAAGGTGACCAGGTGACGATGGGGATCACTGATTACGCGCAAGCAGCTTTAGGAGATATTACTTTTATTGACTTGCCTAAAATAGGCGCTCAGGTTAAGCAGGCGCAGTGGTGCGCGACAGTAGAGTCAGTGAAGGCGGCTTCTGATGTTTACGCGCCCTTAAGCGGAGAAGTTTTAAAAGCTAATGTAGCGTTGGCGGAGCATCCGGAGTTAGTGAATAAATCTGCTTATGAACAAGGATGGTTTGCGGTGCTTAAAATTTCAGACCAATTAGAAAAAAATAAACTTATGAACGCCCAAAATTACGCGGAGTATCTTAAAACTCTTACGAAATGAATTATATCGCGCACACCGAAATTGAAAAAAAAGAGATGCTCAAAGTTATCGGCGTATCTAGCGTCGAAGAATTATTTAAATGCATTCCTTCTAACCTACGGCCTAAATCTTTCAATCTTCCGGAAGGTAAATCGGAGTTCGAAGTTTTTGAATATTTGAAACTACTTGCCAATCAAAACGCCACGCAGTTAACGAATTTTGTTGGAGGGGGTTTCTATGATCATTATATTCCCGCTGCGGTTGATGCTTTAGCTTCGCGCTCAGAGTTTTATACCGCCTATACGCCTTATCAGCCGGAGTGCTCTCAAGGCTGGTTACAGGCAATTTATGAATATCAAACCATTATTTGTGAATTAACCGGATTAGATGTTTCGAATGCTTCGCTTTACGACGGTGGCACCGCGCTTTATGAAGCGGCGATGATGGCCGTGAGGTTAACCGGAAGGAAAAAAATTATTGTTGATAGCGGAGTAAGCCTAATTTATCGCACGATGCTTTACGCTTATACTTCTAATTTGGCGATTGAATTTGTGGAGACTCCAGTAGTGCATGGCCAAAGCTGTCGGGAAGATATTTATAAACATTTAGATGCTAAGACGGCGGCGGTGATTGTGCAGAATCCTAATTTTTTTGGAGCGGTGGATGATTTTTCAGATATTGTGGAACGGGTACATACTTTTGGAGCGTTGGCGGTTGCTTCCGTTTATCCGGTTTCTTTAGGGATGCTTAAGAGCCCGCAAGAGATGGGTTTTGATATCGCTACCGGAGAAGGGCAGAGCTTAGGATTGCCCTTATCATTTGGTGGCCCTTATTTAGGATTTATTGCGGTAAAAAAAGAACATTTGCGTCAGATGCCCGGAAGGATTGTCGGGGCGACAGTCGATAAAGATAATAAACGGGGTTTTGTTTTGACGCTTCAGGCGCGCGAACAACATATTCGCCGTGAACGGGCGACTTCTAATATTTGTTCTAACGAAGCTTTGTGCGCTTTGCGGGCTTTAATTTATACCTCGCTTTTAGGTAAAACGGGTTTTCAGGAGTTGGCGCGTTTAAATTATCAGAAAGCGGAGTTTGCCAAAGCGACATTAGAAAAGGTTAAGGGAGTTAAAGTGAAACGCAGCGCGCCGACATTTAATGAATTTACGTTGGAGTTACCAAAGAATGCCGATGAAGTTGTTTTGCGCATGATTAGTAAAGGATTTGCCGGTGGTTTTCCGTTGGGTAGATTCTATAAAGGTTTAGATAATTATCTTTTAGTGGCGGTGACCGAAAAACGCACGAAAGAAGAAATTGTGCATTTTGCTAATAGTTTGGAGGCCGCATTATGCAGTTAATTTTTGAGAAAAGCCGCCCGGGCCGTTTGGGTTTTAGTTTACCACAATTGGATGTTTTGCCTGCTGTGTGTTTACCGGAAAAATATTGCCGTCAGACTGCCGCGCAGCTACCGGAAGTTTCAGAGTTAGATGTGGTGCGTCATTTTTCAAATTTAAGTCGGCTGAATTTTTCCGTGGACACGAATTTTTATCCTTTGGGTTCCTGTACCATGAAATACAATCCTAAATTTACGGAAAAAGTTGCCGCGCTTAGTGGTTTCAGTGACCTGCATCCTTTACTGCCTCAACTTTGGGGCGGAGGGATGTTGGCACAAGGTTCTTTAGAAGTTTTATATAATATGGAAAGATTGCTTAGTGAAATTACCGGAATGGCTGCTTTCACGCTGCAGCCATTAGCCGGAGCGCATGGAGAATTAACCGGAGTAATGTTAATTGCCGCCTATCACAAAGCTAATGGTGAAAAAAGAAAACATATTATTATTCCTGATTCCAGCCACGGCACCAATCCGGCGAGCGCGGCGATTGCCGGATATACGGTAGTAGTGATCCCGACTGACAGTGAAGGCGCGCTGGACATGGCTTTATACAAAAAGGCTTTGAACTCTGAAACTGCCGCGGTAATGTTGACCTGTCCGGATACTTTGGGCCTTTTTAATCCTAAAATTAAAGAGATCGCGGATTTGGCGCATGGCGTCGGAGCATTGATGTATTATGATGGCGCAAATTTAAACGCGATTATGGGTAAGTGCCGCCCAGGAGATTTGGGTTTTGATGTCGTGCATCTTAATTTACATAAAACTTTTGCCACTCCGCATGGTGGTGGTGGCCCGGGAGCTGGCCCGGTGGGGGTGAGCGAAAAGTTAGTTGATTTTCTTCCCATATCGCGAGTGATCCGGCGGCCAGATGGAACATTTGCTTTAGATTATCATAAACGTAAATCGATCGGATATATTGCTCCGTTTTATGGAAATTTTGGCGTGATCCTCAAAGCTTATGCTTATATTTTAGCTTTAGGCAAATCCGGATTAATGGAAGCCAGTGAAAATGCGGTTTTAAGCGCTAATTATTGCCTGGCGCGATTGAAAGATCATTACGTGGTTGGTTATGATCGAATTTGTATGCATGAATGCGTTTTATCGGCGGCGCGCCAGCTAGAACATGGAGTGCATGCTTTAGATATTGCTAAATATTTAATTGACCAAGGATTCCATCCGCCGACAATTTATTTTCCTATGATTGTGAAAGAAGCCTTAATGATTGAACCGACGGAAACCGAAAACAAAGAAACGCTTGATGCTTTTATCGAGGCGATGATTTGTGCCGCGCAGCTTTCTGAAAGTGACCCTGATGCTTTGCATCGCGCGCCAAGTCAAATGCCGATTAAACGTTTAGATGAAACAAAAGCCGCGCGTCAATTGGATCTACGTTGGATTTCTAAAAAGTAAAAAAATCATGAAAAATTTTCGGCTCATTCGAAGTCAACCGGGTGAAGCTTGCGATAATATGGTGCAAGATCAAAGTTTATTTTCTCGTTACTTAGAAGATGGCATTCCGGTATTTCGAGTATATCGTTGGCGGGGTCCGGCTTTCACCTATGGCATCGCTGGGCATCCGGAAGAGGAAATTAATTTAAAGCTTTGCGAACAGGATAATGTCGGAGTGGCGCAAAGAATTACTGGCGGAGGAGTGCTTTTTCACGATGATGAATTGACCTATAGTTTAGTTTGTTCTAAAGATGACATCGGGGAAGATAAATTTGTTTTTGTGGATTATCGCAAGATTTGCAGTTTTTTGATTAATTTTTATCAAAGTTTAGGTTTAAAGGTTGGATTTGCTTTAGAGGGGGATAATTTTAAAAAATATAGCGTTAATCAAGAGCTTTGCAGTGCCGCGCATGAAAAATATGATTTGGTGATAAATGGAAAAAAAATCGGCGGGAACGCGCAAAAACGTAAACGTGCGATAATTTTTCAGCATGGTTCAATTCCGATTAATGTTAATTGGGAATTAGTGCGTCGCTATACGCCAAATTTACCGCAAAATATTTTAGATTGCGTAACGACTTTAGCTCAAGAATTAAAAGTCGTTCCGAGTAAAGATATTTTAGAGCATAAACTTATTGCGGCGTTTAGTTCGACTTTTAAAGTTAAGTTTATCGAAGGCGATGTTAAATGTTATTTATCATATGAAACCAGTTTGGTTGAATAAAAAGATATCATTACGGGATTGTGCAGAGCTAAAAACTTTGCTTAAAACTTTGCGCGTTAATACGGTTTGCCAGGAAGCACACTGTCCGAATATCGGAGAATGTTTTGCCAAACGTCAGGCGACTTTTATTATTTTAGGATCAATTTGTACGCGGGGATGTCTTTTTTGCGCGGTTACTAAAGGCGTCCCCCTGGCGCTAGATCCAGAGGAACCTCAACGTATCACTGAAGCGGTGAAAAAGTTGGATTTAACGCATGTTGTTTTAACCAGTGTCACGCGTGATGATTTACCTGACGGAGGGGTAAGTGTATTTGTGGAGACGATTAATAAACTGCGGGAGTTAGAAAAGAAGATTATGATTGAAACATTAATTCCCGATTTTCAAGCCGATGAGAAAGCTTTAAGTCTCTTGGTTTCCGCTGGGCCTGATATTATTGCGCATAATTTAGAAACGGTTTCTCGGCTTTATGCGGAAATTCGGCCCACTGGAGCAATTTACGCGCGCACTTTAGATGTTTTGCGGAAATTAAAAATATTAGCTCCGGAAATTTCACTTAAATCCGGATTAATGTTGGGCTTGGGTGAAACAAATTCAGAGATTCTCACGGCACTGGATGATTTAAGAGCCGTGGGTTGTGAATTTTTAAGTATTGGCCAGTATCTTGCGCCGAGCAAGAGCCATATTCCGGTAAAAGAGTATTTGGCTCCGGAAAAATTTGCGCAATACCAAAACGCGGCTTACGCGCGTGGTTTTAGTTATGTTAAAAGCGCGCCATATGTGCGTAGTTCTTTTGCTGCCGGGGAGTACATTACTAATATTAAGGAGAATGCAAATGCCTAAAGTTACTGTGAATCTAAAATTATTAGAAGTAAGCGCGAATGCTTTAGCTTTAATTTATGCTGCTTGCCGGCAATGTTATTCGGAGCAGTTTGCCGGTGATATTTTTGACCAGATTAAGGATGATCCGGTTAAACAGGCCGCTTTTATTAAAAAAATAATTTCTTCTGGACATGAAAGCCCTCTGGAACATGTTAAATTTACTTTTGCTATTCAGGGAGTATCGCGCGCTTTGACACATCAGTTGGTGCGTCATCGCCTGGCTTCATATTCTCAGCAGAGTCAACGTTACGTGAAAGAAAAAGATTTCGATTATATTATACCTCCGGCAATTGAGCAAAATAATTTAGCGCTCGATGAGTTTAAGAAAATTATGGATTTAATCCAAAAAAGTTACTCTAAACTTTCTTTACTTTTAGCCGGCGATGGGAAAAGCGGAGAGATTGCCAATCAAGATGTGCGCTTTGTCTTGCCTCAAGCGGCGGAGACTAAAATTATCGTTACTATGAATTGTCGTGAATTGATTCATTTTTTTAAGCAGCGCTGTTGCACTCGCGCGCAATGGGAAATCCGTCATCTTGCTCAAATGATGCTTGAGGTTTGCCAGAAGAATTTACCGGCAGTCTTTAGTGAGGCCGGGGCCAAGTGTATGGCTTTAGGTTTTTGTCCCGAAGGTGAGAAATTTTGTTGCGGTAAATTTGCGCCGCGAGGGGTGGAAAAAAATAAATAATGTTTGTAAAGCGCTCTTTCATCGAGAAGTCTTTGATTGATCTGCTAGCTTTTTTAAAAGCAGGATTATATGCTGATGAATATGCTCTGGCGCAAGGATTAATGCAGTCGCTGGATCCGCGAGTTAAAACTATCACCACGGTTTTATGCATTGTTTTGGTTTTATTGGCTAAGAATATCGTGGTTATTTTTTGTTTATATTTATTTTGTATTTTTTTGGCATTTTTTTCTAAGATTCGTCTAGGTTTTTTCTTAAAAAGATGCTGGATATTTGTACCATTTTTTTCATTGTTGATCGCTCTTCCGGCGATCTTTAGTCAAATTAGCCCAGGGGTTAGTTTATTTACTTTTAAAGTTGCGCAAACAACTTTTGTGGTTACGCGTCAAGGATTAAGCAATGCCGGATTATTTATTTTACGCGTGACGACATCGGTTTCATTTGTTATTTTGTTGAGTTTAACTACCAGACACTCTGAATTATTAAAAGTTTTGCGCCTGACCGGTATTCCGCAGGTATTTATTTTAGTCTTGGGGATGGGGTACCGTTATATATATTTATTTGTCGAGATTGTGGAGCATACTTATGCGGCGATTAAAAGTCGCGTGGGATTCCTGCGGTACGAACGGGATGGGCGGCAAATTGTCGCTTGGAATATTGCCGCGCTTTGGGTGCGTGCTTTCAAGTTGAACCAAGATGTTTATCTGGCGATGCTTTCCCGAGGGTACCAAGGGGAGGGTTTGGCTTGGAATGATTTTAAGATGCGCGCCAGGGATTGGGTTTGGCTCGTTGGGGTAATTTTATTAGGGGCGGTTACCACTTTATGTTTTGGAAAGAGGATGTGGATAATTTAATTTTTTCACTTAAAAATGTAAATTTTTCTTATTTAGGGCGTTTCCCGGCACTAGCTGATATTACTATGGATATTAGAGCTGGTGAAAGGATCGCGATCATTGGCGCTAATGGTTCGGGTAAATCGACGCTTTTACAAATGCTTGATGGATTGATTTTTGCTGATTCCGGCGAGTTTAATTTTTCTGGGACAAAACTCAATGAAAAAAAGTTTTATGACGTTAAATTTGCTAAAGAATTCAGGAAGCGGGTAGGTTTTGTTTTTCAAAATCCCGAGGTGCAATTATTTTGTCCTTGCGTAAAAGAAGATATTCTGTTTGGCCCATTGCAATTGGGTTTAGAAAAGAATGAAGTTAATAAACGTTTAGAAAAATTAGTTGCACTTTTAGATTTGGGTTCGCTTTTAAGCCGTGCGCCGCATCAATTAAGTATCGGAGAGAAACGTAAAGTTACGATTGCCTCAACTTTAATTATCAATCCGGAAATTCTTATCCTGGACGAGCCGACTGTGGGCTTAGATCCATTAACGACGCGTAAAATAATTGATTTACTTATTTCGGAAGGTTTAGCCGGTAAAACAGTAATTGTTTCGACGCATGATTTGCATATTGTCGAGGAGTTCGCGGATTTAGTTTATATTTTAAATCAAGAGAAGAGGGTCGCTAGTTTTGGAGCGACAAGCGTGATTCTTGGTAATATGCAACTGCTGCAGGATAATAATTTGGTACATATTCATAGTCATAAGCATAAGGATGAAGTGCATCTTCATCCACACTTGCATTCGGAACATCATGTTTAACCGGGGACGGTTCTATTTATTTTTACATTTAGTTTAGAATAAATAGAACCGTCCCCGGTTATTTGGAGGAGGAGCGATGGAAAAAGCATTTTGGATACAACTCCAAGGCCGTCAAAGATTTTTACGCTTGTTTGGAGATTCTTCCAAAGCAAAAGGTTTACGCAGCGGTTTGGTGACTTTAAAATCTAAAGAGGAAGTGGGAAAGCATAATACCGGCTCTTGCGAAGAAATAATTGTAATTATTAGTGGTTCCGGGGTAGTGAGATATGGCTTGAAGAATAGTTTTAAGGTGAAGAAAAATTCCTTTGTTTATATACCCCCCCAAATGCCGCATAACGTGATTAATACGGGTAAAAAACTTCTCCAATATATTTATACTGCCGCTAGAGTTTAAATAGGGACAGAGACTATTTAATTTAATAAATAGTCTCTGTCCCTATTTAATTTAATAAATAGTCTCTGTCCCTAATTATATAACTATTTAGTATTAATGGGATTACGTTGATAGTTTATGATTTGAAAACACTTGCATTATATTCTTAATAATGTAGAATAACATCACAGCAACCTTTAGATGAGCAAGAGTAAGGAAACGTAAAAAATGAAGAACAAGGCAAAATTTCGGGTTACTATTAATCAAAAAATTACACTATTTATATTCTTATCTTCTTTTTTTGTGGCGTTGGTAGGATTAGCTTTGGTTTATTGGTCAGAGTATAATCTCTTACGCCAGACAATTGGCCGGGATTATGTGTCGATGGCTCGGCTTTTAGGCAGCGCAATGGATAGAATTATTAGTCGGGAAATATCAAGTACGGAAGTATTTATGTCATCGAGCGAACGCTTGCTTAAGATTAAAGAATATAATTTGAAATATCAAGTGATGAGCGATGAAAAAAGAAAAGCGTATTTTAAAGACATGGATGAGAAGTGGGTGAAGGCTTCTGACAATGATCCTTTAATTGCGGAGTATACTAAGAGCCCTATTGGAAACCGCTTGAGAGAAATAGCGCGCGATGATCCAAGTGTGGCAGAAATATTCATGACTGATAAATATGGCGGATTAGTTGCTGCCTCAGGAAGAACAAGTGATTTTTATCAGGCGGATGAAGAGTGGTGGCAAAAATCTTTTGCTCATGGTAAAGGGAATGTTTATTTGGATAAAATTGGATTTGATCCATCTAGCAAATCTGTCGGCATGGCGGTAGTTGTCCCGATTGAGGATCAGTTAAAAGAAGTAATTGGTGTTTGTAAGAATGTTTTGGAACTTAATCGCTTATTTTCGCCTTTAAAAAATTTTACTATTGGTAGGAGCGGCCATGTTGGGCTGATAGATAAACAGGGCTATTTTATATTTTATCCTGGGGCCCAAGCGATGACGCAGAGATTCCCGGATAAAGTTTCTAAAATAATAACCTCTAAAAATAGTGGATATTTTTTATCTTCTGAAGCAGGCCCACTGCATAAGAAGAAGGTATTTATTGCTTATTTTAAAATTGAACATTCAGAATTAGCCAAAAGCGGTATTGAGTGGTGGATCTGCGTTATTCAGGATCAGGATGAAGTGTTCGCTCTGTTGCAAGAATTAATCTATAGTTTTATCTTGGTAGCAGTGATTATGTTTTTAATAGTTTTAGTAATGGGGTTTTTCTTTGGCGCAATAATTGTGAAACCGATGATAATATTGCGCAATGCCACGGAGAAGGTTGCTCAAGGAAATTTGGATTACAAGGTGGAAATCAAGACAAATGATGAGATTAATGATTTAGCCGATTCTTTTAATTCAATGTTAGATAGCCTTAAAAAAACCTTTACCACGATCGATAAACTTAATGCTGAAATCGCATTGCGTAAGAAAGCAGAAGAAATTTTATATAAGAGTGAAGAGCGGTATCGGATGTTGTTTACTGAATCTCGTGATGCCGTGATGATACTATTGCCCGATATTGGATTTATTTCTGGGAATCCGGCGGCGATTAAAATGTTTGGCTGCCAGGATGAAGAAGATTTTAAGTCTCACTCGCCAGTAGATTTTTCTCCGGAATTCCAACCGGATGGTACCAGGTCATTGGATAAGTCTCGGGAGATGATAAAATTGGCGCTAGAAAAAGGTTCAAGTTTATTTGAATGGACACATAAGCGTATAGACGGCGTTGAATTTGTTGCGATGGTATTACTTTCAAAATTTGAAATTAGTGGGAAGGTTTTGTTGCAAGCGTCGGTGCGGGATATCACCACACAGAAACAGGCGGAGTTAGCATTAAAGAAAAGTGAAGTATGGTTTTCTACTAGCTTAAGCAGTATCGGAGATGCGGTAATTACGGTGGATCCAGCCGGCAGGGTAACTTTTATTAATCCGGTAGCGCAAAAATTAACTGGTTGGCCGGGTGGCGAGGGGATTGGTAAACATATTGATGAGGTGTTTGTAATTAGAAAAGAACATACGGATGAAAAAGTTGATAATCCTGTTTTAAAGGTTTTAAATAATGGTCAAATAGTTAATTTGGCGAATCATACGGTTTTAATATCAAGAAACGGAGAGCGGTGCGCGATTGACGATAGCGCGGCACCGATTAGGGTTTTAAATAGCGCGGAAATTTTGGGCGTGGTTTTAGTTTTTCGTGATATTACAGAACGTAATAAAGTAGAAAATGAGTTGCGCGAACTTTCGGTTGCCGTAGAGCAGAGCCCGGCTTGTGTTGTGATTACGGATTTAAAAGGTGATATTCAGTATGTTAATCCGAAGTTTATTCAATTAACCGGGTATACTCTAGCTGAGGTGGCAGGGAAGAATCCACGTGTATTAAAGTCCGGAGAACAGTCCCCTGAATTCTATAAAAATCTTTGGTTGACAATTACTGCCGGTCGGGAATGGCATGGGGAGTTTTATAATAAGAAGAAGAATGGCGAGTTTTATTGGGAGAGCGCCTTGTTATCTCCGATTCGTAATCGCGAAGGCGTGATCACTAATTTTATCGCGGTGAAAGAAGATATTACCGAGCGTAAGAAGATGCTGGAAGAATTAAAACAGAAAAATTTCGCTTTAGAAAAGCTGGATCAATTAAAATCTGATTTTGTTTCCATGGTCTCGCATGAATTACGCACTCCGCTGGCGATAACTAAAGAAGGGATTAGTTTGGTTTTAGATAAGGTAACGGGGAATATTAATTCTAAACAGAGCAAAATTCTTACTACCGCTAAAAATAATATTGACCGCTTGGCGAGGATTATTAATAGTTTGTTGGATATTTCTAAAATTGAAGCCGGTAAAATAGAATTAAAAAAGAAGACCGTTGATATGAGAGTTTTAATTGAAAATGTTGTGATGATGTTTGAGTCAAAGGCAAAAGAAAAAGGTTTGGAGCTTAAGGTTAGTTTGCCACTTAATGAACGGCTTAATTTTTATGTCGATGAAGATCGGATCATCCAGGTTTTTACTAATTTGATTAGCAATGCTCTTAAATTTACGACACAAGGAGAGGTGAATATTTCGCTGGCACCAAAAGAAAATGAAGTGGAATTTATTGTTAGTGATACAGGAGTTGGCATCGCGGGAGAAGATTTGCCTAAGGTATTTGATAAATTTCAACAATTCGGCCGTACCGGGGGATCCGGAGGGGTGGGAACGGGTCTAGGGCTTTCGATTGCTAAAGGTTTGGTTGAGTTGCATCGGGGAAGGATTTGGGTGGAAAGTGAAGTAGGTAAAGGTGCAAAATTCATTTTTACACTTCCTAAATATTCTGAAGATCAAAACGCGCGAGAATATATTGAGGATGCGATTGAAGATGCGTTTAAAACGGATACGCAGCTGTCTTTAATTGTTGCCACTCTGCACTATTCCGATAAGATGAAATTAAATATTCCGAGCGGATTGTTAGGAAAATTAGAAGAAATTATTCGGGCGCAATTATATAAAAGTAAGGATTTGGTCTTAACGTATTCCAATGAATTTATTATTATTTTATATGGTTGCAGCAGCAGTAATAGCCTGATTGTGCAAGGAAGGGTGGAGCAGGCATTAAGAAGTTACCTTGAGAGTGATGGGCCGAATAAAGATTTAATTTTAAGTTTTGGTACGGCTACTTATCCGGATGAAGGCAACACTTATCAAGAGTTGTTTGATAAAGCGAGGTTAGTTTAAAAATTATTACGGAGGCTGGATGAATAAAACTAAGGTTTTAATTATCGACGATGAAATTGACTATTTAAATGTGATGCAGACCAGGATAGAGTCTTGGGGTTATAGGGTGCTCTTAGCTAAAAACGGCAAGGAAGGATTGGAGGCAGTTAAAGATAAAGCTCCAGAGATTGTGATCCTAGATTTTTCCATGCCAGATTTAAATGGCATCGCTGTTTTAAAGGGGATCAGAAAATTTAATAAGGATTTAGCGGTGATTATGCTTACGGCGCACGCGGATGTGAAGAATATTAAAAGTGCTCAGGAGCTGGGAGTGAGTGCTTTTATCCCTAAACTGAGTGTTTATTCAGATGTGCAGGCTGCTTTAAAGCTGGCTTTGGATTTAGCACAGAAAAAATTAAAGATAATACGTAATAAGTAAAGAGTAGAATGATGGCTAAAAAACGTATTCTTGTGGTGGATGATGAAAGAGACCTGGTGGAGATGCTTTCCGTGAGGTTAAAAGCAAATGGTTATGAAGTATTTGTGGCTCAAGATGGCCAGGAAGGTTTAGATCAAGCGCGGAGTTTAAAACCAGATTTAATTATTCTAGATCTTATGCTCCCTAAACTTGATGGCTATAAGATTTGCCGGATGTTAAAATTTGATGAGGAATATAAACAAATACCGATAATACTTTTTACCGCTCGGGCGCAGAAAGTTGATGCCATCCTTGGTAAAGAGGTGGGAGCGGATGCCTATATTACTAAACCCTTCGAGGCGGAAATTCTTTTAAGTAAAATTGTAGAACTTTTGAAATAAAATATTCATAAATTAAATATTTATT
>CAIVOB010000126.1 GCA_903907475.1 Candidatus Omnitrophota bacterium | reverse complement strand
GATCTTCTTTCAGCCCCATTTCAAGAACATTGCGTGGAACGGTTGCATAAAGCTGTACATTGATCTTTTCAGCGGCCGCCAAACCCTCTTTCAATCCCTTTTCAGATCTTTCAATCCCTGCATTATTCCAGGCAATTTCCCTGATCTGCTGACGCAGCGTTTTGAGGGATAACCCGTTTGTCTGTTTTTCCATAGCAATCTCACTTTTCTCTAACTTGAGGTTGTTACACATTACCGGAGCGGTACTTGTGATGGCAGAAGGGGTGTATCTGGCGGCGTTCTGTCCCGCAATTTTCCCCATGATGAGACATTCAGTCAGGGCGTTGCCGCCTCTTCTGTTTGCCCCATGGAGCCCCCACGCCATGCAACCCCCCGGAAACCTTATAAGAACGATGATCGAATTTACCTCCGGCGTGCAAAGTCGTTAAAGCTACTTCCACGGCCGGCTTTTTTTCTGTTTTATGCATATCCACCGGAATACCGCGGCCATTATCAACCACCGTAATACTATTATCCGCCTTAATTTCCACGGTAATATTATTACAAAAACCACCCAAACTTTCATCGACGCTATTATCCACCACCTCAAAAACCAAATGATGCAACCCGCGCACCGCGGTGTCCCCGATATACATTGCCGGGCGCCGCCGTACCGCCTCAATTCCCTCTAGGACTTGAATACTAGTGGCATCATAAGCCTTCACCTTTTCTGCCGGCAAAGAATTTTTTGGCTGCTCTGATTTAGCGCTCTCTACTTTTTTATTTTTTTTCACTTTACTTCTCCGATACGAAAATTAATATTTTTTAATCCCAAAAATTCCTTTTGGCCCTGAGCCAATAATTCTCCTTTTTTTAAATTCAACATATACAGCCAAACTGAAGAATCGACGTTAATCCCCAAAATCCCTTTGCTGAAATATTTAACTTTTATATGCCCCAACTCCTTCTTTGTCAAGGCTTTTTTTAACCACTCTTCCGGGCCAACGCCCAGCGCATGAGGATTTTTCGCCGCCAATTCCTGCAACACCAAATCTAAGGTGTTTTTCAAACGCTCCATTTTTTTAATTTAAGCGCATAGGTAAAATAATATAAACATACCCACTAATACGGATCACTCCGGGTTTTTCTCCATCGCTTAACTCTAGATAAATAGTTTCTTCGTGCAAATTTTTTAACACATCCATTAAATAACTGGGATTAAACCCAATCACCAGCTCTTTACCCTGATAAACTACCGTGAGTTCTTCATGAAATTCTCCGACATCAGGAGTAGATTTCGAAATAACTAATTTATTTTTAAAAACTTCTAATTTTACCGCCTGATAATCCGGGGTCGTTAAAAGCGCCGCCCTTTTGACCGCCAATAAAAAAGCATTGCGCGGTATTTTTAATTTATTTTCCGATTCCGCGGGAATTACTTGTTTATAATCTGGAAATTCCCCCTCAATTAAGCGCGAAACAATCCCCACTCCACCTAAATCAAATAACGCCTGATTACTACCAATAACCACCGTTAGCTCTTCTCCTTCTTTTAAATTACGGCTTAATTCTTGAATTGTTTTAATTGGCACAATCATACTTAAGTCCACGTCGGATTCCACTCTTAATTTTCGTTCCACGATCGCCAAACGCTTTCCATCCGTCGCGACCAAAGTTAATATTCCTTTACTAATTTTAAATAATATGCCGTTTAAAATATAACGCGTTTCATCAAAAGACACCGCAAAGGATGTTAAAATCAAAGCCTGCCTTAAAACTCCTTGATCAATCTTAATCACCTTTTTATCTTTAAATTCGGGCAATTTCGGAAATTCCTCTTTTCCTAATCCCATAATTTTAAACTGGCACATACTTGAATCAATAGTAATTAAATTATTTTTTTTCGTGGTCACGCTCACAATTTCGCTAGGAAATTCCTTAATAATATCGCTAAATCTTTTCGCCGGAATCGCTACCGCGCCCTGTTCCTGGCTATCCACAGGAATTACACAGGTTATTCCAATATCTAAATCAGTAGCGGTTAAACAAATTGAGCCATTTTGCACCTCAATTAAAATATTGGACAAAATTGGCAAGGCGGATTTACTGGTAATAATGTTTTGCACGGTTTGAATAGCGTTTGTTAAAATATTTTTTTCAACTTGAAACCGCATTTTTT
>CAIVOB010000125.1 GCA_903907475.1 Candidatus Omnitrophota bacterium | reverse complement strand
CTCCCTGTCACGGAGGAGATCGCGAGTTCAAATCTCGTCGGCCCCGCCAGTTTTTTCATCTGCTTTTTAAACTCTTGAGTTTTCTTTCCTCCGATGTTACCATAATATTTAAGTTTTACATTTTGGATCTTTTATTAAAAAGTAAAATATGTTCAAAAAATTAGGATTTTTTTTGATTTTTACTTTTGGGTTCCTTACTTTTAGCCTTGGTTATGAGTTCATAAACACCGAACAATTGACATTAGGTTTGGATACGTATTTGCGTACCGATTTAGTGAGCTGGAAGAACGTCGTGGGTTTAGATAGCCACAATCGAGACGACAAGACTGCTTATTTGGGGATCGATTATAGTTTCGCGCTAAGCGCGGATTTTAAAGATACAAAAAATAAATTTTATTTGAAGCTTGAACGTAATGGCCCTTATGATTACAGCGCGCCGCTTTTTATTCATAATACGCTCATTAACTCCGGCGGGAGAGTAGAGAAATATCGTAATACCGAACTTTTACCTCAGATCGAGGAATTTTGGCTCGATACGCATTTGACGCAGCATTGGGGCCTTAAAGCGGGCGCTTACGTTTATGAGGTCGGCAATGGTTTTAGCCTTAATGGCGGTTATGAAAATTATGGTTTTACTTTATACCAAGAAACGCAAAATTATCTTTGGCGTTTTTATTATTGCCGCCCGGATTTAATTTATAAAATTCGTTTGGGGCCTAAAATTCAGCAAGAAGTTGAGCAAGGGCAAAAGTACGAGTCGAATGCCGCTAATTTTTTCGCTACTGATGTTAAAATTACCTCTGGCGCGCAAACTTTTTGGCCTTATTTAGGGATGTTGGCGGATTATACTTCTAATGGCAAAAGGGATAATCTATTTGCTACGCCGGTAAAAAAAGATTTATTAGGTACTTTTGGCTTTGCTTGGGAGTACGGCAAAGATGATTTTACTCTAAAATTAGAAGCAGCCCGGAACTTTGGATATGCCAAGAGTCAGGATAGTGAGTACAAAAATATTGAGCATACTGGCTATATGTTTTATTTTGGGTTAGAGTATGTTTTAGAAAAGTTTGTTCCGGAGTTGCAATTTTTACTTTGTTCCGGGAATAAAACTACGCTGGAAATGGCAGGCGCGCCGGTTGGGTCTTATGTTTCAGGAAAAAACCGCGCTTTTAGTTATTCTTCACCCACGAATCGTTATTTGAGCGATTCCGTGAGCACCAGTAACGTAGAAATGTTACCGATTGTGGCGATGGGCGGAGGATATGGTTTAAACTATGGAGTACCCCGGCCAGGGACATTCTATTCCGGTGATTTCGAAGATTTAATTATGCCCTCAGTTGGTTTTGATTATAATTTTACCGAGAAATTTTGTCTAAGTTTATATTGGTATTATTTAAGGGCATTTAATCGTCCGGTGGGGCTGGTCAATGGCGAGGGAAAATACCTTTCTCAGGATTTGGGGCTGGAGGCGGATTTATTTGTGGATTATAAAATTACTAAAAATATGACGCTGGGTTTTTTAGGAGGTTATTTTCTTCCAGGTCAGTATTATAAAGAAAAGCGCGAAGATTTAGACGGGAGTCCGTTTAGCCCTTATTTACGTGGGGATGGCCAGGCTAATAATGCTTATCAACTTGAGTTTTATGCGGAATTAAAGTTTTAAAATCAGGGTACTTATTTTATAAGGAGGAAAAATGATTACGATTGATGATTTTAGGAAGTTAGAGTTGAGGGTGGCGCAGATTAAAGAGGTTAATGATCACCCGAACGCGGATAAACTGGTGATTTTAACTTTAGATTTAGGCGATCGCCAAAAACAGGTCGTGGCGGGAATTAAAAGTTTTTATACTAAAGAGGGACTAATCGGTAAGCAAGTAGTTTTAGTGGATAATCTTGAGCCGGCGATTTTGCGCGGAGTGGAAAGCCAGGGAATGGTTTTAGCCGGTTCCGATGAAAGCGGATTAGCACTAATTTGTCCGGAAAAGAATTTAAAGTTGGGGAGTATTGTCAAGTGATTCGGCAATTTGTTCCGACTGAAGTTTGTTTGGCCTGTCAAGGCTGCTGCCGTTTTAAGGAGGCAATTTCAGTGTGGAGCCCTTGTTTATTGGATGAGGAGATCCAGGGCTTGTTAGAGCGGAAAGATATTCCCGCCGCTGCCCTTTCCGTGGAGCGCAGAATTATGCCGGTAGTTAATCTCGAGGGAGAAGGTTTTGTCTGTCCCTTTTTAAAAGTCGCGACTAATCATTGCCAAATTTATGCTTTGCGCCCCTTTGAATGTCAGCTTTATCCTTTTTTACTTAATTTACGTAAGGGCAAGGTTTTATTGACCGTTGATTTAAATTGTCCCTATCTTTATGAAAAAATTAATACGCCGGAAGCCAAGGATTATATTGCTTATCTTTCGGATTATCTTAATTCTGCCCGACAAATTCAGATGCTGAAAAATAATCCGCAGATTATTCAGGCCTATGAAGAGGTCAGAGAAGTCGCGGAATTAAATTTTCCCCATGGAATTAAATAAGCTCACCCTCAAAGACCAAGATCTTTTTAAGCACTATTTAACTTATCTTCCCACTGATTTGGCGGTATTTTCTTTTGCCAATATTTATATTTGGAAGGCGCTTTTTAAAATTCGCTGGGTAATAATCCAAGAGAGTTTGTGTATTTTTTTTCAAGATGCTATCGGCTGTTTTATGTATCTTCCTCCTTTAGCGGCTAAACCTCAGGCGGAAGTATTGCCAAAAGTATTTAAAATTATGGATGAGATTAACAAGAATAAAGATATTTCGCGGGTGGAAAATATTCCTCAAGGAGCTCAAGATTATTATCGAAATTTAGGGTATCGGGTGCTTGCCAAAGATGCGGATTATCTTTGCGCGCGTCAGGAGTTGGTAGAGCTAAAGGGCAATAAATTTAAATCGCAGCGCGCCGCTTATAATTATTTTATTAAACATTATAATTTTAGCGTTAGGGATTTAAGGAAGGTTGACTTTAAAGATTGTTTAAACTTATTTAATTCTTGGGCGAAAGCTCGGATGGCTAATTCTAGCGATGATTTGTATCGCGGGATGATTGAAGATAACCGTAAAGTGATCAAGGAAACTTTTGCTAATTATGAAAAATTAAATCTAGAGGGCATCATCGTCAGAGATAAGAATAAGATTAAAGGTTTTACTTTAGGGTATAGGGTAAACCGGGATACTTTTTGTATTTTTTATGAAATTACGGATTTGACGGTCAAAGGATTAGCGCAATTTATTTTTCGGACATTCGCTATTTATTTAAAGGATTTTAAATATATTAACATTATGGATGATTCGGGTTTGGAAAGTTTACGTAAAGTTAAAAACTCTTATAAGCCAAGGCGCATGGTTGAGGCTTATTGCGCCTATGCCAAAGATGCTTAAAAATATTGAAGAAATAGAATTTACTATATTCGATACCGAAACGACCGGGCTTAATCCTTTTACTGGAGATAGAGTGGTGGAGTTGGCGGCGTTAAGAGTTAAGGGGCAAGCGCGCCTGGCGGTTTTTGAAGCTTTGATTAATCCGGGCCGGGAGATTTCTCCGGGAGCTTTCGCGGTGAATAAAATAACTCCGCAAATGCTGGAAAATGCCCCTCGTATGGCTGCGGTATTACCTAAATTTTTTGATTTTATTCAAGGCAGTTATCTTTGCGCTTATAACGCGGAGTTTGATGTAAATTTTATTAAACAGGAGTTAAAATTACTCTCGAATTTGTCAGTAAGTATTCCGCCGACTTTAGATTTATTGGGCGCGGCGCGCCAACTTCTTCCGGGATTAGCGCGCTACGCGCTTACGACGGTGGCGCAAGAATTAAAACTTGATCATCCTCAAGTGCATCGGGCATTTGCGGATGTGGAGTTAAGTTGGGAGGTTTTTAAAAAACTTAAAAATTTGGCTTTAGAGAAAAATATTTTTTTTAATTGTATTAATTTGTAAATGCGTTTAAGATATGTTTTAAGTTTAAAAATTTAAGGTGAAGAAAAAATGTGGTTAAAAAATAAGTTCCAATCTCAGGTGGAGCGAAGAAAATATATCCGCTTGGATACAGTTTTACCGGTGCAGTTTCGCCTGGCGACCTTAGATGATAAGCGCTTCCTTTCGGCTTGGACGCAGGGATTTACCAGTAATATCAGCCGGGGAGGAATTAGCCTGGCAGTGCGCGATCTTCCAGAGGATTTATTTAAATTACTGCAGGAAAGGAAGATAAAAATCGCCTTGGAGATTGAACTTCCTTTGGCGCGCAATCCGATTCGCGCGGAAGCGGCAGTGGCTTGGATGAAAATAGTTCCCGGACTGGCGCAGCGGGCTTTAATCGGGTTAGATTATAAAAAAATTAATTTAAATGAAAATAAGAAATTGCTGCGTTTTGCCCATTTTAAGCAATTATTCCTACCGGTAGTAATTTTAATTATTGGCGCTTTAATTCTTGCTCTGGCTTTAGGGATTTATTCTAATCGTCAATTGAGCCAGCAGAATAAATTTCTTATTAATGAATTGATTAGCGTCACTCAAGAAGCGCATCTGGCAAAAGAAAAGCTTAAAAATATATCTTTTAACAGATTAAAATTGCAGCAGGAGCTTAAGGCGCTTTCCAGTCGCATTGCTAATATTAGGGGGGAAAGAAATAAACAAGCAGCGCAGAAAAATAATAAGTCCGCAGAACTAAATGTTTTGATCTTTAAGCTTACTCAGGATAAAAATTTATTACAAGCTAAGTTGGCTCTTTTACGCGATAAAGAAAATATCCTTCAAACTCAAACGTTGGGTTTAGAACGTCAAGAGCTAGTTTTAGAAAAAGCTAATTTTGAAAAGATGTATCAGTGGTTAGCAGTCCATCAGAATAATCATACGGGCCTGGTGATGAGCTTTGAAGGGGACAAAGATATCGCCAGTTGGGCTTTTACTTATGATCAAGCGCTTCTGATTCAGATTTTTACTAATTCCGGCGATCTGGCGCGGGCGCGGAAATTATTGGATTTTTTTGCTTTAACGGCAAAAAGGGAAAATGGCTGGTTTTTAAATGCATATTACGTTTCGGATGGCGCGCCGGCAGAATTTATTTTACATTCCGGGCCGAATATTTGGTTAGGGTTGGCAATTATGCAGTATACCCAAAAAACTCAAGATAAAAGTTATTTAGCGTTGGCGCAAGAGTTGGCGCAAAATATTATGCAGTTACAGAATACCGATATTGATAATGGTATTCGTGGCGGCCCTCAAATGAGCTGGTATTCTACGGAGCATAATTTAGATGCTTATGCTTTTTTAAAAATGCTTGCTAAAGTTACGCAGAAACCAGTGTACGAAGAGGCGGCAGGAAAAACATTAGCGTGGTTAGTGCGCCATACTTATGATCGGGGAGAGCTTCCGGTTAAACGGGGCAAAGGCGATGCGACGATTGCTACTGATACTTACGCTTGGTCAATTGCGGCGGTGGGAGTAGAAAAACTTAAAAGTTTAGGCATGGACGCGGATAAAATTATGGATTTTGTGGAAGAGAATTGCAAGGTGGAAGTAGATTTTAGAAGACCTTCCGGAGAAGTGGTTAAAGTACAGGGTTTTGATTTTGCGCCGCAGCAGCATCTTGGCCGGGGAGGAGTGGTTTCCAGCGAATGGACCGCGCAGATAATCGTTTCTTATAAAATATTAGCTGATTTTTATCGTCAAATTGATCCGCTTAAATCTGAGAGTTACGCCCAAAAAGCCCAGATGTATTTGGGACAGTTGGGAAAGATGATTATTTCTAGCGCTTCGCCTTCCGGCCAGGGCCAGGGATGCCTGCCTTATGCGACTCAAGATGATGTTGATACCGGTCACGGTTGGAGAACCCCTAAAGGCAAACACACTGGTTCGGTCTCCGGAACCGCGTATACCCTTTTTGCTTATTATGGGTTTAATCCTTTAGCGTTTAAGGAGTCTGCGTCAAATGGTAAATAAAAAGCGTTTAATTAAAACTTTAGAAGAATTGATTGCTTTGGATTCGCAAAATCCGCCGGGTGATGAGAGGCAGGTGGCGCTCTTTGTCGCCGCTTATTTAAAGCGCCTCGGTTTAAAAATTAAGACTTATACTTTTAAAAAGAACCGCGTTAATGTTATCGCTACTTTGCAAGCTCAAACTAAAGCCAAATCTTTATTATTGACTCCACATTTAGATACCGTGCCGGCGGGAAAAAGTTGGAGCAGTAATCCTTTGCGGGGAAAAATCTGCGGGGATAAGATTTATGGTTTAGGCGCGACGGATTGTAAAGGTAACTTGGTCGTGGGTTTAGAGGCAATTAAAAGTTTAGTGGAAGATGGAGTGAAGTTAGATTATAATTTAATTTTCGCGGCTACCGCTGATGAAGAGAGCGGTTCGAATTTAGGCCTCATTCCTTTATTAGAACGTAAATTATTAAAGGCGGATGCGGCAATAGTTTTAGATGCTGATGATTTTGAAATTGTGGTGACACAGAAGGGCTTGATGCATCTTAAGGTGCGTTTAAAGGGGAAGAAAGCTCATGGCGCTTACCCATGGCTTGGAGAAAATGCCATTGAGCAGGCAGCGCAAATTATTACCGTTTTGAAAAAACAGAAGGTAAAATATCAGGTGAATAAATATTTACATCAACCGACGATCAATGTCGGCACGATTAAGGGCGGGGATAAGGTAAATGTGGTCAGCGATTGGTGTGAATTTGAATTAGATTATCGTTTCTTACCGGGAATGAGCGCGCAAAAAATTATTAATAATTTAAAGAAAACTATCTCAAGGTATAGCCGTAAATTTAAAATTGAAATCCAAGGAATTCAGGCCCCTTATTTTATTAGCCCCCAGCATCCTTTGGTAAAAAATTTAAATATCGCGATGCAAAGTATTGGAGTAAATTCTCGGATTAGTGGTTCAGAAGGGGCAACGGTAATTACTTTTTTTAAAAAACATAAAATTCCGGCTTTGGCCACCGGCTTTGGCGCGGAAGGTTGTGCGCATATCGCCGATGAATACGCTAGTTTAACGAATTTGGAAAGTGGGGTAAAAGTTTTAGTAGAATTTTTAAAAAATTTTAAGTTTGTTTAAAACTTTAAGGAGAAAATTATGGAAGGATTAAAAATTACTAAAAGGCCGTATCTGAAGAAACCTTATCTGGTGGTTGCTTGGCCGGGAATGGGAGAGGTTGCTTTTAAAGCGGCCACTTATTTAGTGGAAGAGCTTAAAGCTCAAGAATTTGCGAGTATTAGCGCGGAAAGATTTTTTTATCTTACCGGAAGCGCGGTGCAGAAGGGGATTTTAGATTTGCAGTTGCTTCCGCAGAGTAAATTTTATTATTGGAAAAATAAAACCGGAAAAAATGATTTAATTATTTTTTTAAGCAACGCGCAACCGGATTTATCTAAAGCGGATGAATATTCACAAGAAATTTTAAATTTGGCGAAAAAGTTTAAAGTGGAGATGGTGGTGAGCTTTGCTTCAATGCCGCAGGCTACTGATCATACGCAAGATTCACATGTATGGTTTGCCGCGACGAATCAAAAAATTCAGGAATTATTAAAAAAATATAATTTTACTCCGCTTCAGGAAGGACAAATTAGCGGGATGAATGGTTTATTTTTAGGGATGGCAAAAAAGTTTGGTTTACCAGGTTTTTGTTTACTTGGTGATATTCCTCTTTATACGATTCAAATTGAAAATCCTAAGGCTTCCGCGGCGGTATTGGAAGGTTTGGGAAAAGTGCTCAACACCGCTTTAAATGTTTCGCCGCTTAAGGCTCAGGCGGAAGCGATGGAAGTAGAAATTAATAAATTATTAGATTATTTAAAATTGGGCGCTCCCGGGCAACCGACTCCGATTGGCGAAGAAGAGGTAGAGTTAATTAAAAAAACTTTAAGTCAATTAACGAAATTACCGGTTTCGGTGAAAGAGAAAATCGAAAAACTTTTTGCTGAAAGCCGGATTAATATCGCTAAAGCCAATGAATTAAAAGTAGAGCTGGACAAGTGGAATGTTTATAAAGAGTATGAAGATAAGTTTTTGGATCTCTTTAAGAAAACTAAAGATTTGGGGAATTAATTTATGGCTCCGGAGATTAAAGTCGTGCTTTTTGATTTAGGTAAAGTATTGGTGGATTTTAATCATTTACGTTCCGCAGAAAGAATCGCGCATTTTTGCGCTCTAAAACCGCAGGAGATTTATAACTTGTTTTTTGAATCTCCGGCGACGATTGCTTTTGAAGCGGGGAAAATCACTCCGGAAGATTTTTATCTTGAGGTTAAAAAAGCTTTAGACCTGCGCTTAAGTTTCGAGTCTTTTGTTCCGATTTGGAATGATATCTTTTTTTTAAGCCCGAAGAATCGCGCCGTTTTTGGGTTAATTAATAATTTACGTTCAAATTATCAGACAGCGTTACTTTCTAATATTAATACTTTGCATTATGACTTTTTAAAAAATAATTTCCCGGTTTTTGGAGTTTTTGATCAAGTTTTTCTTTCTTTTGAATTAGGTTTAATTAAACCGGACCAAGAAATCTATAAAAAGGTCATTGCCGCACTTAAGGTTAGCCCGGAAGAGATCTTTTACACTGATGACCGCCCAGAATTAGTGGCGAGCGCAAAATCTTTAGGCCTCCAGGCTTGTGTTTTTAAGGATTTTGACCAGTTAGTGAGCGACTTAAAAAGCTTAAAGATCAGATTTAATCCGGTGAATATTAAAACTTCGTAAGTTTTTCAAGAATAAATTATTTTTTAAGTAAAAAAATTGATTTATCGTCGGTAATTTTAAGCTAAACTTTTTATCTGCGCGGCAAAAAATACTTGACAATGCCCATATCTTGTGGTAAAAAAAGAGCATAGCTACATGTCATTGGGTAAAATTTTGGGAGGTTGGATAAACTAAGTTGGAAAAAATTGGATAGATTCTTAAGGGTCATGGAAAGTTAAGCACCACTCCAGGCCCTTTTTTATTGAGTGAATAATTTACGGAGTGGTAGCGACGTAAATTATGGCGTAGCAAGACGGAGCAGCGGAGTCAATTTAAGGAATTTATGAAAACTGTTGGTTTAACTTACGATTTAAAGACAGATTATCAATTTAAGGAAGGGGATCCGCTGGATGCCAACGCGGAATTTGATGCCCCATCGACGATTGATGTCATCGCAAACGCCATTGCCGCGAATAATTTTAAAGTAAAAAAAATCGGCAATGCCGCTAATCTATTGGAGAAATTCGGTAATTTAGGAGTAGATATTGTTTTTAATATTTCTGAAGGCTTGACGGGGAGGAACCGGGAATCTCAGGTTCCCATTCTTTTGGAAATGGCGGGAGTTCCTTTTGTGGGAGCCGACGCTTTGACTTTAGGGTTAACCTTAGATAAAGTGATGGCGAAGAAAATTTTCATTGCCGAAGGAATCCCGACGCCGAAGTTTTTTGAAGTTAGCTCGACGCAGGATTTAATTGATTCCGATCATTGTACTTTCCCTTTAATTGTGAAGCCGCGTTTTGAAGGCTCATCGAAGGGGTTGAGCGAGAGTTCGCGCGTGGAGAATAAAGAGGAATTAAAGAAACAGGTGGATTTTATTATTAATACTTATAAACAGCCGGCATTAGTGGAAGAGTTTATTTCTGGCCAGGAGTTTACGGTGGCGATTGTGGGTAATGAGCATCCTGAAATTTTGCCGGTGGTGCAGATTAAAATTGACGGTAAATTAAAGTTAAATGATAAATTTTATACCTTCGCGCGCATTACTTCCGATCGCTTAGAATATATTTGCCCGGCTAAAATTACTCAAGAATTAAAACAAAAATTAGATGTTCTGGCTTTAAAAGTTTATCGCGCGGTAGAGTGCCGGGATTTTGGGCGCGTTGATTTTAGGGTCGACAATAAGGGCAATCCCTACGTTTTAGAGATTAATCCGCTGCCTTCATTATCGACCGAAGATGTTTTTATGCTTTTAGCGCAGAATATTGGGATTACTTATGAAGAGATGATCGGTAGAATTCTAAAAAGCGCATTGAGCCGGAATGGATTAAGCCAATGAAAGTTGCTTTAACTTATAATTTGAAAAAGAAAGACCCTTTAAAGCCGGCGGATTATTTTTCGGAGTGTGATTCCGAAGAAACAATCAACTCCGTGGTTTCGGCGCTTAAGAATAAGGGGCATTCGGTGGAAGCAATTGATGTGGAGTATCCGGCTTTATTTTCTTACTTTAAAAATAATCGCGTGGATATGGTTTTTAATATCGCCGAAGGTAAACATGGGCGGTTCCGGGAGTCGGAAGTTCCGGCGGTTCTAGATTATCTTAATATTCCTTATACTGGTTCGGATACATTTTCTTTGGCATTGGCTTTAAATAAGGCTTTAACGAAAAAAATATTAAAAGCTGAAGGCATTCCCACGCCGAATTTTCAGCTTTTTGTGCGCGGTAACGAAGAGCTTGCCGGGGAACTTAAATTTCCTTTAATCGTCAAACCTAATTGTGAAGGTTCGGCCAAAGGCATTAATAAAACTAATGTCGTGCAAAACGCCGAAGATTTATATAAAAAAGTTAAAGAGTGTATCGAGGTTTATCGTCAAGAGGCTTTGGTGGAAGAGTTTATCGAGGGTAAAGAGTTAACGGTGGGGATTTTAGAAAACGGGAAAACCCGGGTTTTGCCGATTTTAGAGATTGATTTTGAAAATTGTAAAAAAAGCGGAGAATATTTTTATTCTTGGAAGATGAAAGAATTTCAGGGCGATAGTGAATTGGGGTTGGTTCCGGAATTCCATTGCCCGGCACGGTTAGATCCTGAAACTACTGCGCGCGTTAAAGATGTCGCTTTGCGTACGCATCGGGCGGTAGGCTGTTTAGATATTTCGCGCACCGATATTCGTTTAGATAAATTTAATGTGCCTTATGTTTTAGAAATTAATCCTTTGCCGGGGTTAGATCCCGATGAATCTAATTTTCCGATTATGGCTTACGCCGCAGGTATGAAATATGCAGATCTTATTGAGGCAATTCTTTTAAGCGCCTCAGAAAGGAAAAAGCAGATTGAGTAATCCCACAAGCGTCGAAAATCAAAAAGTGCAGTTAGAGCCGCCGGTAATTACCCGCGCTCCCAAACGCTCACGTGATTATCAGCAAATTCCGCTTTTTAAAGATGTTAATCCTTTGGATTGGGAAGATTGGCATTGGCAGCTTAAGCATCGCATTCGTACAAAAGAAGAATTAGAGCAAATTATTAAGCTTACTCCCAGCGAGGAGAAGGGAATTGATAAAGCTAAAGGAAGATTGGCGATGGCGATTACTCCTTATTGGGCCAGCCTGATTGACGCTGAGGATGAGAACTGTCCGATTCGCAGGCAAGCGGTTCCGGTGAGCGATGAATTTCTTATTTCTCCGCATGAAATGGCCGATCCTTGCGCTGAAGATCGGGATTCTCCGGCGAGTCATTTAGTGCACCGTTATCCAGATCGGGTTTTATTGCTTGCCACAGATCATTGCGCGATGTATTGCCGTCATTGCACGCGCCGGCGTTTGGTTGGTGATCATGAAGAAAAAGAAGGAGATCCGGCCACTAAATTTGACGCCGCCATTGATTATATTAAAGCCAATCGAAAGATTAGAGATGTTTTAATTTCCGGAGGAGATCCGTTAACTTTAGAGGATGAGGTCCTGGAAGCTTTGATTTCAAAAATTCGCGCCATTTCGCATGTTGAGTTATTAAGAATCGGTACGCGGGTTCCGGTAACTTTACCGCAGCGGGTTACTGAAAATTTAGTGAATATGCTAAAAAAATATTCGCCGATTTGGATGAGTATTCATTTTAATCATCCGAAAGAGATTACCAAACGTTGTAAAAATGCTTGCGATATGCTTTCTGAGGCGGGAGTGCCTCTGGGCAGTCAGTCGGTGTTACTCAAAGGCATCAATGACCGGCCTTATATTATGAAACGTTTGGTGCATGAGTTATTACAAATTAGAGTGCGGCCTTACTATATTTATCAATGCGATCCGGTGCGCGGTACACAGCATTTTCGCACTCCGGTAGCCAGCGGGATAAATATTATTGAGAAATTACGCGGACATACCTCAGGATATGCTGTCCCGACCTATGTGATTGACGGCCCCGGCGGCGGCGGAAAAATTCCCGTGGGACCAAATTATATTCTTTCCCAGGCCAAGGGTAAATATGTTTTGCGTAATTATAAAGGCAAGATTTACACCTACCTGGAATAATCGAAAAAGTAGTTATTATTAACCTTAAAAGTTTGTCTTATTTTAAAAATAGAGGAAGTTAACGTTTAACTTTAAAAAACTATGAAGATTTCCGCTTTTGGTATTACAGCCATTGCTTTAGGAAAACATAATGTGAAAGATTTAAAATTAGATCAGGCGGATAAATTAGTAAAAGCCAAGAAAAAAACTTATCCGCAAATTGAGTTAATTAGCGGCGAATTGGCCATTGACGCTGATGTGATTATTTTGTCCCAAGACGCGAAGATGGATTTAATACTTAAAGATTTAGAATTCATGGAGACGCGTCTGGCGAAAAATCCTCCCGCAGCGGAAAAAATAATTTTAGAGAAAATGAAAGCGGCTTTAGAAAAGGAAGAATTTATTTCTGTTTTGGGTTTAACCGCTGCTGAAAAAGAGGTTATTTCCGGTTATGGTTTATTTACGCTCAAGCCGGTAGTGGTAATAAAAAATGAGGAATTAGAAGATTTTGGCGCGCTTTTGGCGCGCGTATTGGTGGAAAGTAAATATATTTGCTTTTTAACCGTGGGAGATAAAGAGAATCGTTCTTGGCTTATTAAGCAGGGCACCACGGCTTGGGAAGCAGCGGGGGCAATCCATTCTGATATTCAACAAGGTTTCATCCGGGCGGAGATTATCAGTTTTAACGATTTTATCGCTGCTGGAGGAGAAACG
>CAIVOB010000124.1 GCA_903907475.1 Candidatus Omnitrophota bacterium | reverse complement strand
TAGAAAATTTTTATTCGGCGGGTGACACGGAGGCGGGTCCCCTGTCGCGCGCAGCCATAAGCGAGCACGACAGGGTGCCGCAGTGGCAGGACCCGAAAGTAAAATTTTTTCTTCTTGTAGGCAGGACACGCTAATCTCATAAAAAAAACCCTGTTGCAATACGAAGTTTTTAGCATATAATTAAAAGAAACCACTAATCTATAAGGAGCCGAAAATGTTAAGATTTTTACGTAATAAAAAAACCGCAAAAAAAGTTTGGATTGGACTGGCAATAATTATTATCCCCGCTTTTGCACTTTGGGGTTTCGGAGGCGCGTCTGGGAACCGTAAAGATACCGTCCCGGTGGGGAAAATCTTTGGCCGTAACATTTCCGCGCACGAATTTCAAGAATCTCTTGCCGCAGTGCGCACAAGCGCCTTGATCCAGTTTGGAGAAAAACTCCCGGAAATCGAAAAATACCTCAACTTAGAAAGTCAATCCTGGGAGAGGTTAATCCTGCTTCAGATTGCCCAGGAACGTAGAATAAGAGTCACCGATCAGGAGGTCATCCAAGCGATCCAAGATGCCCCTTACTTTCAAGATAAAAATGGTTTTAACCTTAAGGTCTACAATGAAGCTTTACATTACATCTTCCGTACTCAACCCCGCATCTTCGAAGACCAGATGCGAAAAAATTTAATCCTTTTAAAACTTTATCGTCAAATTACTGACGGCATAAAACTAACTGACACCGAAATCCGGCAAGAGTATCTTTTAGCCAACGAAGAATTACGCATTGATTATATTGCCAGCCTCCTGGCAGATTCCGGTAAAAATCTTAAAATTAAAGACCAGGAAATTATCGATTTTTTTTAAAAAAATAAAACTGCCTTTAAAGAAACGCCTAAAGTTAACATTGCTTACATTGCTACTGATTCTGATCTAGAAGCAAAAAGAATATCCGCTTTCATGAAAAAAGACTACACGCTTGAAAAAATAGCTCAAGAATTAAAAATTACCAAGAAAGAAACCGGGTTATTTGATCCTTCTCTGGCTCCGGAAACTCTAGAAATTCCTCAAGGAATCCTAAGTTTAATCTTAAATCAAAAGATCGATGTACTTTCTCCTTTAATTGCCTACGGCAAATCCTCCTATCTTTGCGTATTAAAAGAAAAAACTACCACCCGTATACCACTTTTAAGTGAAATTAAAACCAAAGTAAAAGATACCTTAACAAAAGAAATCACTAAAAAAACCGCGGAAGCAAAAATTAACAACTGCGCGGAAAAACTTAAAAAACTAGAATTTTCTCAAGCCGCCAATACCTGCGGACTAAAAGCAAAACTTTCTCCCTATTTTAAATCCAGCGGCCAAATTCCTGAACTCGGTTCAAGCAACATCTTTTGGGAAAACGCTAAAAAATTAAAAACTAACCAAGTGAGCCCAATTCTTTCTGACGCTAACGGTTTTTATATTATTAAATTAAACGCTCTCAAACCGCTAGATGAAGAAAAATTTAATAAAGAAAAAACTGACTTTGGGCAAAAATTACTTCAGCAAAAACAAAACGCGGAGTTTTCTAAATTCCTCGATGAAGCAAAGAAAAAGGCGCAATAAAAATATTGCGCCTTTTTCCTAAAAATTAATTTTAAATTCTAAAACTTAACTAATCTTAATCGAATTTACCGGACAAGAATCCGCGATCTCTTGTAAATTACAAGTAGTGCAATTTTGGTTCTTAACATGCGCCACGCCATCGCCTTGAATTTCAAAAACATCCGGGCAAGATTGCTCACACAAGCCACATCCCACACAAGTAGAAATATCAATCGTTACTTTTGACATTTTTCTTTCTCCTTATTATCTTTCTAAAAGATTCTCAAAAACTTCTTCGTGGCCAACCTCTTCACTCAGGATATGCGTCACCAATTGATAGGTAACATTGTCTTTCCCGAAAGTCTTTTTCGCCAATTTATTATAAACTTCAATTGCTCCTGCTTCAGATTCGGCAACAATCCGAATAATACGATTAACATCCGCAGTATTCTTCGGGGGCGTAAGATAAGCCGCGTTGGCGCCTTTTTCTAAATCAATCGGATTAGCTACCGGAACATCTCCTAACTTAGTAATTAAATCCGCTAATTCTCCGGCATGCTCCAACTCATCTTTCGCTAGTTTTTCTAACATTTCTTTAATATCTTCATAAGCCCGGCCGCTAACAGTTTGCGCCATATACCAATAAAGATAAAAGGCCAACCATTCATCGCAATAGGCTTTATTTAAATCCTTCACCAAATCTTTTAAGCTTAAATCAACAATTGCCCTTGCCTGCTTACCCATATTTTCTCCTTTCCTGCTTGCCTACTTCTGGTGCGAACCACCGAAAAGTAGCTAATAAACTTCTTTCCTTATGGTACAACCCTTAAATTATACTTCTTAATATTATTATCCGCAATCTCCTGAATTTTTTTAATCTCTTCAGGATTGCTAAGGAGATGTTTATATCTACCCTGTAACTTAAGATATTCTTCAACGGGTTTAGGAACAATCTGCCGGCTGCCGCTTAAAATTCCCGATTCATATTCAAACAAAGGATAGAGACCGGTTTCTACTGCCGCTTTAGCGACTGACAACATTTGATTTGATTCATGCCTCCAACCTAAAGGACAGGGTACATGAATTTGAATATATTTAGGACCTTTAATAGAAAGAGCTTTTTTTACCTTACGCGTTAAATCCTGAACAAACCCTGCTGAAGCGGTAGCGACATAAGGAATCCCATGCGCCAAACAAATCTCCGGAACCGCTTTTTTCGGACGAACATTTCCCGAAGAAAGTTTTCCTGCGGGACTGGTGGTGGTATTAGTGTCGAAAGGAGTCAGCCCGCTGCGCTGCACTCCGGTATTCATATAAGCTTCGTTATCATAACAAACATATAAAATATCATGGCCACGCTCAAGCATTCCGCTTAAAGCCTGTAAACCAATATCGCCCGTTGAACCATCTCCCCCTTGAGCGATAACGTTAATTCCATCTTTTTTACCTAAAGATATTAACGCCGCTTCAATCCCCGAAGCCACCGCGGCCGAATTTTCAAATAAAGAATGAATCCAAGGAACTCCCCAAGCAGTCTCCGGATATTTAGTCGAAAAAACTTCTAAACAACCGGTATTATTAGCAATAATAGTATTGGGCCCGGCAGCCTCAACCACTAAACGCGCCGCAATCGCTTGCCCGCAGCCGGCACAAGCAGTATGTCCAGATTTAAATAAAGAATTAGTCTCCATATTCTTCCTTGAGTAATTCAGGTTTTAAATCAATAAAATCAGAATTTACTTCCTTAGTCGATAACCGCCTAAACACTTCATGAATCGTTTCTAATGTTATATCTCTTCCGCCTAAACCCGCAACAAAACTACTGATGACCTTTGGCCCTTTCTTCTTGCCAAAAAAAGCCGCTTTCATTTCTACCGCGATCGGCGCATAAGCGCCTAAAGAAACTGCTTTATCTAAAACTGCCACTTTCGCGACATCTTTTAAAGCTTCATAAACCCGGGCATACGGAAAAGGCCGGTAAGTAATAATACGCAATAGGCCGACTTTTTTACCTTTCGCGCGCTGCTCATCAATTACTTCTTTAATCGTACCACAAACCGAACCCATCGCAACAATCACCTTATCCGCGCCTTTTACTTCATATTCCTCGACCAAAAGATCGCCATAATCCCGGTTAAAAATATTATTAAACTCTTTGCTTATTTCAGTTAAAATCCCTAAAGACTCCCGCATCGTTTCCTGAATCGCAAAACGTGCTTCCATATAATAATCCGGGTCAGCTAATAATCCCATACTCATGGGATCAGCCGGGTCTAATTTATATAACGGCTTATAAACCGGTAAAAACTTATCGACTTTCTCTTGCTCCGGCATATCGGTTGTCTCCATCCCATGCGTCAAAATAAAACCATCCATACAAACCATCACCGGCAACATTACCCTTTTATCTTCCGCTAAACGATAAGCCAGTAAATGAAAATCTACGGCTTCTTGATTATCCTCGGCATAAATCTGAATCCAACCGGCATCCCGCAAAGACAAAGAATCTTGCTGATCATTCCAAATATTAATCGGAGCACTAATTGCCCGATTGGCGCAAGTCATTACTACCGGTAAACGCATCCCCGCAATATTAAAAACTACCTCTTGCATATAAAATAATCCTTGCGAGCTGGTAGCAGTGTAAACACGTACTCCGGTTGCGGAAGCGCCCAAAACTACGGAAGCCGCCGAATGCTCACTTTCCACATTCACAAATTGCGACTCAAGCTCCCCATTAGCAACAATTTGCGCTAAATCTTCCACAATATGCGTCTGAGGAGTTATCGGATAAGCGGAAATTACTCCGGGCCTAACATTTTTAATAACTTCCGCGATCGCATGCGACCCTTCTAAAAATTCTTTCATTTTTCCTCGCCTTTTGATTCTTCGCTTACCATGGCAATATCTTTTTTAGGGCAAATATCGGCGCAGACTCCGCAACCTTTACAAAAATTATAATCCGCCCAAAAAGCATTCTTTTCTTTTCCATGCACGCAACCTTCCGGACAAACAATTAAACACATCCGGCAAGCAATACAATTTTTATGTAAATAATGCGGGCGCACTTGCGTTCTCCAGCTACCCGTCTTATCCCCTTTACTATTTTTCGGCCTCACAACTAACGGTCCAAACATTTTATCCCTTGCCTCCCGGCAAATAGGTTTTTAATTTATTCTGCGCAAATTCGAAGCCTTCCTTGACCGCTTGAATATTACCTTCCTGAGCTTTGCCGCTAAAACGATTTTTAACGACCGCGATCAAATTATCTAATTTTAACTCACCAGTAGCAGCCGCAAAAGCCCCGATCAAAGCAGTATTTCCCAGCGGCCGGCCGATATTCCTTAAAGCAATCTCATTTGCCGGAACCACAATTGCCCTCTGTTTAGCTTTAAGTTTAGGTAATTCCAAATCTTCTTTACCATTAATAATCGCGATCCCGTCGTCTTTTAAACCGGAAAAGCAATTATAGCCGCGCATTAATGTCGGATCCACAATAATTACGTAATTCGGCTCATAAATCTGGCTGCGTAAGCGTACCGGATCACTATCCACCCGCACAAAAGCATTCATCGGAGCCCCCATCCGCGCTGCCCCAAAATTAGGAAAAGCATATGCATACTGGCCTTCATTAAAATAACTAAAGCCTAATAAAGTTGCGGTGGTAATTGCCCCCTGGCCAGCCCGGGCATGAATCCTAATCTCTTTCATAAAACTCCTTTAGAAAATTAAACCTAATCGCTCTGGCGCAAAAATCACCACAGCGATTTCTTGATTATATAACTTATGTTAATTTTGTCAAATAAATTCTTTTTAAAGGTTTTTTCGGACCAACAGGCTAGTCTGATGCAGCAAACTCAAGATAGCTTCTGCTTTCTGAGCATCTAAGGTACCTAAACCACAAGCAGGGCTAAGCATCATGTTTTCCAACAACAGTTTGCGCGAAAGGCCTTTTTTAATTAATAACTCTAAACCCGCCATAAGCTTAACGTTTAAGCTCTGCGCGGTAATAGTGGAATTATACTCTTGAGTAGGAACAACCCCCCAGCAAATAACCCCTCCTCTTTCTAAAAAAACTTTTAAATTTTGCGCGTAAAGTAAAAACCGTTCTTGAAAATTAAAAGCATCAAAATTAATAAGATCAATTCCTGGAATATCAGTAAGCATTGACCAATCCGTATTCCCGCAACAGTGAATGCCCACTAAACAGTTCTCTGTCTTTAAATGCGCGGTGAGCTCAGAATAAACTTCTACTACTTTTGACCGTTCAATCGCAGTGTATGCTGAACCAATACCAGTAAGATACGGCTCATCAAAAAATAGAATTATTTTTTTACCGAATTGCCTAAATAGATCTAACTGCCAAAGAGCTTTCATCGTGAGCCCTTTAACCATCGCTTGAAAAAGTATTTCATCATGCAAAATACTCTTGTTATCGGCAGTAGTAATGCCCGCACAAAAAGTAAACGGGCCGGTTACCTGGCACTTAATAAATTCGATCCGCGATAAATCTTCTTTTTTTAACCGTTCAAAAAACAAATACAACCCCTGAGCAAAGGCACTTGTAATCTGAAAATAAGCTAAATCCTGAGCGATAAATTTTTCATAAAAACGCTCTAACTCCTGTTCAATATTTAAAGCGCTAAAATGTACGGCGCCAGCATTAAATTGTAACCCGGGCAAATTTTGGCTAAATTGCGCCAACATTCCTTCTTGCGCATTCATTTTCGGTAGCTGTGGCCAGAATGGAGCTTGCGGAAGATAATTAAATATTAAATCTAACGCCGGAACCGGATCTTTAAAGGGCAGGCTTCCGACTCCAGTTGCTAACCCTTTTAAATTCATGAAATCTTCTCCCGTTTTAATGTGCCGCGCGGAGACATTTCAACTATTTCATCAACTTTTACTTTAAAAATTACAAATTTTTCCGGTATCGCTACCTCATAAGTCTGGTGCGCTTTGCCTCTCGTAACGCCTTCAATTACTCTTTTAGTTGACAAATCAATCTCTTTGGCCTGCAATTCTTTAAGTACTGTTGCATATTCGGCTCCACTCTTAATAATCTCCACCCGTCCGTTTACCTGATAACCGATTAAAGTGCTGCTATCAAAAAATGAAAGCGAAATCTGTGGATTAATTTTTAAATTTTCATAAGTCCTACCGATGATATAATCGACTAAATAAATAAAATCTCCCTGAATTTTTAATAAAAACTTCGGCGCAGCATTTGGCCGATTATTTAAATCCGCGGTCGCAACGCTTATAAAGTCCCGAGACTCAATTAAAGCTTTAACAATTTTATTAAGCATCGTCGTTTAAGAATTCTTAAATTCAACCGTATCTGCTAAAACATTCGCGAAAGCCGCTTTAAAATCATAAAGCGCGTCGAAATCCGACAAATTATCTTGATCAGTTTTTGCTAAAAGTCTTTTTTCGATCATTTTAAAAACAATATTACCGAAATCTTGCGTTTGAGTTATTCCCCAATACGCTAAGACCCTTTGTGCTAAAGCCCCATATTGATTAATCGCGTAATCCCTTAAACCAAAAGCAAGTTCTTTGCCGGAAATATGCGTTTGTTTCTTTAATTGATCTTGAGTAAAATTTAATCCGCTCAAAACAAATTCATAAGCATCCACCTTATAACGCATATCTTCAGAACAAATTTGGGCAACTAAATCAAAAAATTTACTCATTGCTGGCCGGGAAGATTTAGACCGGAAATATTTTTTAATTTTGCAGCCGCAATCGCTTGGACTTCTTTAAGTGCCCGGTTATAAACATCGCTGATCGCCCGCTCTAAAAGCGCCTTATCTAAATTCGCCAACTCTGCGTTAATCTGAACACTCGTTACCTTTTGCGCGCCATTCATGTTAATTTTAATTAACCCATCGCTACTTAAAACATCAAAACAAGTTTTATCAAGCTGGCGCTTTAACTCCTGCATTGATTTTTGCATCTCCATTAATTGCTTCATTTTATCAAACACTTTTCCCCTCCCTCATTTTTCTTTTTTTTAATTATAACTATTTTACCGCGCCAGTAAATCTTTGTAATCAGAAGGAAATGAATTCCTCTTTGCCACAATGCGGCCGGCCCGATTAATTAAAACATAGGTCGGAACACCGTTAACATTATAACTGCTGGCTAATTGGGCTTCCCCATCAAGCAAGACTTTAAAATTAACCGGCGAATTCTTTAAAAAATTCCTCACTCTCACCGGCGATTCATTAACATCAATCGCAAAAACCAATACCCCCTCCTGTTGCAACTGCGCAGAGATTTGGGTTAAAGATTTAATTGCCGCTCGGCAATACGGACACCAAGTAGTCCAAAAAATTAAAATTCTTGGGCTGCCGTTAAAGCTCTCCAAATTAACTGTATTAGCTTGCAGATCCTTTAAAATAATATTCGCCCCAAAAGCCTGGCGATTAAAACCTAACCCACAAATAATCATTAACGCCAAACAACTCCACACGATCTTCCTAACTAAAATCATAGCAATCTCCTTATCGCTGCAAAAATAAAATAAGCTCCTCCTAAAATCATTAAAATTGCGCAAACTTTCTTTACCACTATCATCCATCTACCAGGTTTAGGCAAACTTAAGAGTTCCCCGCCAAAAGTACCGGTAAGAATAAAAATTAAACCTAGCCCGTAAGAAAAACAAAGCAATAAAAATCCGCCATAAAAAATATTCTTCTTCGTCGCCAGATACGCCAAAATTGCGCCTAAAATCGGAGTCAAGCAGGGTGTAATCATTAACCCCGAGACCATCCCCAAACATAAAGCAAAAAAATAATTTCTTTTTTTAAATACTGGAGGTTTAAACGGAACACTAAAATTAAAGTGCAATAAATCTAACATCCAGAATCCAAAAATACAAATAATTGTTCCAGAAGTAAGGTTAACTACCGGATGCGTGCTAAATTCTCCCAAAAAACTTCCGGTCAGTGCCGCTAAAATTCCTAAAATTGAATAAGTTAAAGCGATCCCGGTAACATAAGCCAGGCTTAAAATTAAACCTTTTATTCTAGAGTTCTGCGCTTGGCCAAGAATGTAACCGGTAGAGATCGGGACAAGCGGATAAACACAAGGCGTTAAACTTGCCAATACTCCTCCAAAAAAAGCTATTAAAAAATCCCAGGGGTTACCGGAGAGCTGCATCCATCCACCTTAAATAATTTTTATCCCCGGAGATTATCGGTAAAGCGATAATCTCCGGAACTTTATAACGATGCTCAGATTTAACGACTCTTACAATTGCCGGAAATTTAATCTTCTTAGATTTGATTATTAATAAATACTCTTGGGTTCGGCTAACTTTACCCTCCCAAAAGAAGAGCGAACTAATTTTGGGAATAACATTAACACAAGCTGCCAATTTTTGCTTAATTAAAGCCTTAGAGATTCTTTCTGCTTCCGGCTTATTAACTGCCGTAACTAAAACAACAATATACATAATTAAACCTCTTCTTCTAAAAGTATCATACCATGGAGCATACGCCACTTCAACAAATCTAAAAAATTAACATTATTTTCTAAAGCTCTTGGACCTTAATCGAACGGATTCTTCCAAACTGAGCACAAAGATCAAATACCAGCGTCGGGTCTTCAGTAACCAGCTGCACCTCATAATCGCTGGTTTCCTGAAAATCCAAAGTTTGCACCACTTCCAAATTACCCCCAAACTCTGCCAACGAACTTTTAATCAATTTTAAAGTATTATTTTTAGAATGTAGAATAAACTTTAAGTTGTATTTAGTAATCATACTTGAAAAACTTCGCCTAAAAAACAACTGCCTCATTCATTTAAGCATCGCAACAGAAATTAAGCGTCCAGCTTTCACTCCTTCTTTACGAAAAGAAAAGAACTCGTCACTTTGAGAAAAAGTGCAATACTCCGGATCAAAAATATTTTCCTTTTTTACTCCACAATCAAGTAGCTGCTTAGAATTAACCAAAGCCAGGTCCATAAAAGTATGGCCATCCCGCTTAATTAATCCAAATTCAAAATTTGTTTTAAAATTTTCCTCCACCTCAAAACAACAAACCCGGATACCCGGCCCAAAACCAACGCGTAAATCATCGGGATGACTGCCAAAATTTTTCACTAATTCCGACACTCCGGCCTGCGCGATATTTTGCTCTGTGCCACGCCAACCAGCATGAAGTAAGCCAATCGCCGGCTTACGAGGATCATAAAGAAAAATCGACAAACAATCCGCGGTAAAAATAGCCAACGGTAAATTTTTCTCAGCAGTTACAAAACCATCGGCATCTTCAAATGCACGCGCGTAAGTTAAAGCCCCGCTGCCCTTATCTTTTTGGCCAACATTAATCACCTTCTTGCCATGTACTTGCTTAGTGCAAACCAAATCACGGTAATTAATACCTAAAACACTAAGAAACTTCCGGCGGTTGTTTAAAGCCTCCTGCCAAGCAACGCAATTTAATGACATACTCCCATCGCCCCGGCGGCTAAAAACCGTAACTACTCCCGCAACTCCAAATTTAGCTAAAGGATTATCCCGCATCAAGCTCCACCAATTTCTGACGCGATTTATTTCCCCCTTTTATCCGCAACTGATATCTTTTCACTTTGAAATGCTTACTTAATAAATCAATTAACTGGGTATTCGCCATTCCCCCAACTGCCGGCCGGGTAAGATGAACTTTAAGATTACTGCCCTCCTGCAAGATATGATTACGACTAGCGCGGGCAATAACGCGGACATTAAAAATCATAATTAAAATTTAATTTTTAACTGCTCACCGGATTAGTATCCTGGATATTTGTTAGCCGTTCACCGACTTTTTCAAAACGTTTCTGGGCATCAGCATACTTGGAGCTAGCATTCAAGAGGTGATTACCGAGAATATTAAAATCCTCTTTAAATTTATCCGTCTCGATCGCCAAAGCGCTTAAACCTTTTAAAATTGTTAAAGCATTTTCTTCCACTTTCAAGCCCCGCAGGCCCAAACAAATTACCTGTAAATAAGCATAAAGCGTATTCGGCGAAACCGGAATAACTTTTTTTTGTAAACTATAAGTAAAAATATCCTCTTTCACAATCACTTCATAATAAACATTCTCCGCCGGAATATACATCAGGGCAAAATCATAAGTGTTTTCCTGAGGCAAAATATACTTTGACGAAATTTCATTAATTCTATTTTTTATATCCTGAATAAATTTCTTGCGCATTAATTCCTTTGTCGGCTCATCCGTAGAAGCGAGCATCTTCTGAAAATTCTCCAAACTAAATTTTGCATCTACTGGCACTAAGCGTTCTCCTAAACAAATCACCGCGTCTACCGCATCCGCGCTTTTAAAACGGTATTGCATGCGATAATGCTCTTTGGGTAAAACCTGAGATAACAAATTCTCCAGCATCGTTTCCCCCATCGCCCCCCGAAATTTCGGGGCGCGCAATAACTCCTGCAAACTGGAAATATCCTGGCTAATAGCAATAATTTGTTTATTGGTTTCACCTAATTTCCCCAATTGCTCCTGAACATTGCCAAAAGCAGAAGTAGCATTACCGAGATTCTGACCGATGATTTTATTAGCTTCTTGGAGGGATTGGTTCATCTGGTTAAGACGCTCATTAACCTGAGCCGAAATTTTAAGCACCACCATCACGATGAAAGCAACTAAAATAAGCAAAATTACTGCACTAAGGATTATCATATGAGTATTATACCATTGTCATGAAAACGATTAAAGTAAATAATCTTTTTTAACTCTTTTTAAGGAACGAAAAATATTCTTCTTTATATCCGGGCAGATTTTCTTTAACTGCTTAATTATCAAACCTATTTTCTTACGATTAGAAACCAG